>JAPLGJ010000200.1 GCA_026390215.1 Caldisericota bacterium | reverse complement strand
CCGTCCCGGACGTAGAGAGGGACCATCGCTATCCCTGACTGGTCGAACTCCTGTCTGGTCATGCCTGTCGTCGTGTCCATGACAACTTGTATCATGTGTTGTTCACCTCCGCGTATTCGCACGCACAGTTTACCAGAAAAGACGGTCCACAACAACCAGCCAGCGCCGGCACCTCGCCCTTTGGCAGTACGGCACCCTCTTGTACCGCTCCAGCATTGCAAATCAGCCCTGTCGCCCTACAATACCTGCAGTCTGCAGCACATGGCTGACGGGCAAAGAGGTGATCCTGGCATGAGGCATGCGGGAGAGCGTACAAGAACGGGGTGCGAGGCTGTCATTGCCCTATTCTACATGGGAGCTGCCGCCCTTCTGGACCTGCCCCTCTCTCTTGCCCGTGGCGAGACCCCCCAAGAGCTGGTGATACGGGCCCGTGAACGGTCCGAACCCATCGCGTCTTCTCTGGAACTCTTTGTGACGGCGTTCTACCGGGCCCGCTATTCTGACGAGGACATTCAACCCCAGCAGGGAACGTCCTTCCTGGAACAGGTATTCTGGTTCTGTCAAGCCCTTGAGCCGCATCTTCACAATGCTTGACGCACTCTCGTGCCACCATAGAATGGTCATGTGCCTGCTGAGGGTGCGACAGTCTGAAGTGTCCGGCGCAGCATGGGTCAAGACCATCAGCAGTACTTGGGGGCGATACGCATGCAATATGTAATCAAGCGCACAGGTGAAAAAGTACTCTTCGACCAGGCCAAGATACGCATCGCTATCATGAAAGCCGGCAAGGCCACGAAGGAATTCGACGAGACTGAACCGGACCGCCTGACGCGCATTATCGTCGCCCAGATCCCCGACGACGCGACCTCAAGACACTGCTTGACCCCCGCGAGACAATCCAGAAGTACCTGGAGAAACTGGACTGGCGCGTCAACGAGAACTCCAACACCAGCTACTCTCTCCAGGGGCTCAATATGCACCTTGCGACGAGCGTCGTGAGTCGCTACTGGCTGAACGAGGTCTATCCGCCGGAAGTACGGGATGCGCATGTGGGTGGCGACATCTACGTTCACGATCTGGGGTATCTCGCCGCCTACTGTGTGGGCTGGGACCTCAAGGACCTTCTCCTGAGGGGACTCGGAGGTGTGTACGGCAAGGTCGAAAGCAAGCCCGCCAAGCATTTCCGCTCGGCGCTGGGGCAGATGGTCAACTTCATCTTCACCATGCAGGGCGAGGCAGCGGGCGCACAAGCGTTCAGCTCAGTCGACACGTATCTCGCGCCCTTCATCCGCTACGATCGCCTGAACTATGACGAGGTCAAGCAGGCTGTGCAGGAGTTCGTGTTCAACATGAACGTCCCCACGCGGTCGGGCTTCCAATCCCCTTTCAGCAACATCACCCTGGATCTGCACCCGCATGGCGCCACCGCCGGCGAGGAAGCCATTATCGGCGGAAAGCCTGTGCCCGAGACCTATGCGGACTTCCAGCCAGAGATGGACATGTTCAACCGCGCATTCGCCGAAGTCATGCTTGCCGGCGACGCCAAGGGCCGTGTCTTCTCGTTCCCCATCCCCACGTACAATATTACCAAGGACTTCGATTGGCAGAACCTTGTCTACGACCCCATCTTCGAGATGACCGCCAAGTTCGGCATCCCGTACTGGAGCAACTTCGTAAACAGCGACATGGATCCGGACGATGCCCGCTCAATGTGTTGTCGTTTGAGGCTCGACACGCGCGAACTGCGAAAGAGAGGCGGCGGATTGTTTGCGGCCAACCCTCTCACCGGTTCCATTGGGGTCGTCACCATCGACCTCCCGCGCATCGGCTACCTCTCTCATAGCAGAGACGAGCTGTTCGGGCGCCTGTCCCACGTCATGGACGTCGCTCGTACGTCGCTCGAAATCAAGCGCAAGATCATCGAAAACCTAACAGCTGCAGGACTCTATCCTTATTCACGTCACTACCTCGACGCGGTCAAGCAATGCAACGGGTCCTACTGGGCCAACCATTTCAACACGATTGGCGTCAACGGTATGAACGAGCTCCTGCTCAATTTCGCCGGCTTCACGATTGCTGAACCCGACGGACAACGTCTTGCGCTCGAGATCATGGATTTCATGCTGGGCAAGCTCGAGGAGTTCCAGCACGCAAGCGGACAGCTGTATAATCTTGAAGCAACCCCCGCCGAATCAGCAACTTACGTGCTGGCCAAGCAGGACAAGGCTCTGTATCCGGACATCATCGTGGCAAACGAAGAGGCCGTCAAGAACGGAGCCGACCCCTACTACACCAACTCCACGCAGCTGCCCGTGACATACACGACCGACCCGTTCGAAGCACTTGACCTCCAGGACCCTCTTCAGGTCAAATATACGGGGGGCACCGTCGTCCACCTGTTCCTCGGCGAACGGCTGGAAAGCGCGGATCAGGCCAGGCAGCTGGTGCGCGCAGTCACGAACAGTTATCGACTGCCCTACTTCACGCTTACGCCCACGTTCTCGGTATGCCCCAAACACGGGTACATCGCCGGCAATCATCCATTCTGCCCCAGGTGCGACGAAGATCTCGCCTTCGAGGCACAGAAGGTAGCTGCGGGCCCTGCCTCTGAAGACGTCCCGTTTGCAACCCGTCCTGAAAGCTAGGAGGTGTCTGCCCCATGAGAAGATTCCGTCGTCCCAAGAAGAAGACCATTCTCCTTGCCGTCGCTGTCCTTATTCTTGCTGCGTCTGTGTTCCTCGTCGCACGCAACCTGAATTCAAACGGTACACCAGGGACCACGGCAAGACCCTCAAAGAATGATGTCGGACTGTATCTGGACAAGGGCGACCTCTGGCAGTGGGTGGGTGGGCGCAAGACACAGCTGACCAAGGTGGGTACGATCGTCACCTTCGACTGGCACCCCGCCGGGGGCGAGCTTGTCTACGTGACCAGTGAAGCCGACGGTTCATATAAGGCAGTCGACCGAAAACTGGCGTCCAAGCAGGAACTTGTGATCACCCAGGGCAACACCGAGATGTGGCCCAAACTGCTGTGTTCCTCGAGCGGCGTCCTGCTTGTCGAGGCTTCGCCGACGACGACTCCGCGGCTGCTCCAGCTGGCTATAACTTCACTGGGCTATGAAGGCACGACAAGTGGCTCATTCTGGACACAGGTTCCACTGACAAGAGAACAGTTTGATCGGACGACGCGACTTATTATGGACGGATCGACACCTCTCATCGTCTCTCCCGGGGGCATCTGGACGATCGCCGCCTCAAGCCTCGGCTTTGACACGGCTCACACGTTTCTCGGCCCGACAGGAGTGACGTTTGCCGATGGTACATTCTTTGGCCCCATGCAGGATACCAAGGGGACGTTCCTCGGCATCAAGACCAAGGATGGCAAGGTCACGAGCATAACTCCGCCCCCCACGTCAACAGGCATCCTCCAGCCCTTCGTGCGCGGCGCATCACGGACGACGGACGGCAAGACACTTGTCTACGAACTTGGCATCTATGGTTCAGGCACGAGCGCCGACGGCAAGACCGCCCCACTGACCTATGAGACGTGGCAGTACGTCGAGGGCTCGCGCAGCCCCAAGCTTATCGTCAAGAGCAGCACCCCATCGCTGTTCGCCTATCAATTCACGGGCGGCACTGCACCCGTTGCCGCCGGTATGCAGCCCGGCGCGACGCTGACGACCGACACGGGACTCATGTTCCGGGACCAACCCATCACCATCGGCAGCAAGGTGCTGGAAGTCGCAGCCCCCACGGAGACAAGGACAGCTCTGGCTCTTGGTCAGGGCTGGGTTCAAGCGAAGGGGCTCGGTCAGGCAAAGGGAAAGATGGGCTGGGTCTATGGCGGATACGTCAGAATAACGCGTGGATCGACAACGTATGCGCCGTTTGCCAGAGTGACCGCTTCCAAGACTGTCAGTGTGTACCTCGACGAGAGTCTCAGCGGAACCGCCACGACCGTACTCGAAAAGGGTGACAACGTCGTCGCAATGGGCATGACGGCGGACAAACGGGCAATCCGGATCATGCTGCCATCGGGAACGACTGCATTCGTAGCGACAGGCAGTGTCACTGTATCTAATTGAAGGCCCGAGTATACTTTTCCTGGTAAGAGGAGGTGACGAGTGAAAGAACTAGAGAATGGGGACCTGTTGCTGGACAACGGGATAACGGTATCCGCGTGGAGACGCACAAGAACTGAAGTCTATAGCCGCGTGGTTGGCTATCTGAGGCCCGTTTCCCAATGGAACAAAGGGAAAAAGGCTGAGTGGGCCGACAGGATATGCTTCGAGGCAAAGAAACAACATAACACAGCACAATGATCGCGTTGCGCAAAGCGCCGCTGGACATGGACCTCCTGCAGGACTGTCAGCGGCGTTTTCATAGTGTCACGAGGGAAGCACCCTCTCGCGGAGAAATGGCGACATGAGGCTGGCGCACTACGAACCACTATCTCTCAGCGACTTCCCGGGCAGACTGGCCACAACCGTGTTCACGGTGGGGTGCAACTTCGCGTGTCCGTACTGCCACAACCCTGAGCTCGTTACCCCGACGGAGGATACGCCGCGACTGACGGAAGAAGCATTCTTCTCGTTTCTCGAACGGCGCAGGGGCAGGCTCAACGGCGTCTGCATCACCGGGGGAGAACCAACGCTTCACCCCGATCTGGTCGGATTCGTCGACCGCATTCGCGCTCTTGGCTATGCCGTCAAACTGGACACCAACGGGTCCGAACCCGAGATGCTTGGCAACCTTCTGGAAAGAAGCTCTCTGGACTATGTTGCCATGGATGTAAAGGCGCCGGCCTCGCGATACAGTGACGTGACGGGTAACCCACATGCTCTCGCCCTCGCGGAGATCTCGATACAGCTTCTGGCCGGGAGTGACACTGTCCATGAATATCGGACCACCATCTTGCCTCTGCTGTTCGACGAAGTCGACATCGATGGCATCGCCGGCATGTTGCCCCCTGGATCGCGATACGTCATCCAGAACTTCGTCCCTACCAAGACCCTCGACCCGAACCTTGTCCGTGCCAGAGGATTTGAGTCGGGCGACCTCGAGACCATTGCGGACCGCACGCGCCTGCACTACCCTCTCCTCTGTATCACCACACGAGGCGGCGTCTAGGCTGAGCCGACCCATTCACCACATCCACCCCGGTCGCTCCTGTCTGCAGACGCCGGCCCCCACGTCACCAGTCGCCTTTCGCGCTGTAACGTATTCGCCTCTGCCACGTTTACATTAGCAGGGAAGGGTGATCTGGTGGAGATAGCTGCTGTGGACCACTTGTCCGTCCTTGCAGGCAATGAAAGGAAGCACTCCACAGGCGCACCTGCAGCTACGGCGATCATTGCTCGACACTGGACCCGAACCGGACCGCCCCACCCTAGACAGCGTGAGTTCGTGTGTCTCGCAGGCGCACGATATCACATACCCTGGGGATGCGGTGTCGCATCCCCAGGGTACCCCGGCGACAGCGCTCAGCAGCAGTATTGTCTCGCCACGTCCTCAGACAGAATCCGACCTCCTGCCGCCTGAGACAGCGCCGTAGATCATTTCCGACACCTGCGCCATCAGACGCTTGGCCTGTATTGCACGCTCAAATCCTGCCATAAACACGCACAGTGAGTATGTCGGGCCGCCCGTCACGCTCACGAGTTCGGCGTCGAGCAGAGAACCAGGCATACCGCCCGTCTTTCCCGCCAGAGCGGCACTGCCGGGAAGCGGCCAAGCAACCAGGTCTCTCAACTGGTTCATGCGCAGATAGCCAAGGATGCGTTCGCTCGCCGCGTTCGAGACAAGACGATGCGTGTACAGCTGCGCCAGCATGTCGGCGATTTCATCGGCGGTCACGGTGTTGTCGATTCCACGAGCGAGTGTCTCGCGGTCCATCATCCGACGTCGAATGCTGGTCGCGGTATAGTCAAGGCCGCGCAGGACATCGTTCAGACGTTCCATGCCGATCTCCTCGATGAGCTGGTTGCAGGCCATGTTGTCAGACACACCCATCATCATGATGCACAGATCCTGGACGGACCACGGGCGAGTGCCGTCCAGATGCTCGAGAAGGCCAGTCCCATGAGGGGCAGGAACTGTCAGACGAATGGGCCGGTCCCAGGCCAGTTCACTCAGTTCAACTAGCTGCGCAACGCAGACGAGGAGCGGGATCTTGATGATCGACGCGGCTCCAAACGGAAGGCTGCTGTTCCGGGAAAAGATGAGACAACGGTCTTCTGCGCTCAAGAGCTCAGCTTGCACGGCACATGGAAATGCCACCGTCGCAAGAACCCCTTGAAGCGCTTCCTGAACGGAAACGTACCGCGTGTCCTGCTTCACTCTGTCTCAGGCTTCAAGTGCACCCCTCGGATAGAGTAACATCGTCGGGGGGCTGGTCGTGGTACACGCGTCGAACGAGCTTCCCGACAATACAGAGGACCTCGTAGCTGATCGTCTGGGCGAGTGAGCCCAGATCACCCGCGGTGATGCGCTGGTCTCCGGCTTCACCCATGAGAATAGCTTCGTCGCCCACCGTCACCCCCTGCACGTCCGACAGGTCAATCATGGTCTGATCCATAGTCACCCGTCCAATGACCGGCGCCCGCTTGCCATGAATGAGCACCGACGCTTTGTTGGACAGCATGCGGGAATAGCCATCCGCGTAGCCTGCCGGAAGGATGCCCACCGTCGTCGGCTTGTACGTCAAATAGCTGCGCCCATAGCTGATGCCATAGCCGGCAGGGACCTGCTTGAACGCCATCACCCGGGACTTCATCGACATCGCCGGCCGCAATCCCGCAATCGGCACACCCTCGATGGGAGAACAACCATAGAGCAACAACCCTGGACGAACCCCTTCGAAGGTTGCGGCCTTCATGGTCAGGATGCCGGCCGAGTTGCAGAAGTGGGCAACAGGAGGGCGTATGCCCTCCACGGTCGACTGATGCAGAACTTTCTCGAATCTGCGCAATTGCATGGACGAGTATGATTCGTCTGAGTCCGCACAGGAAAAATGCGAATAGAGCCCCTCGACCTCAAGACCCTTCATCTCGTTCAGCTTGCGCAGCACGCCCAGCGCCCCTTCCGCAAGAACGCCGCCTCTTCCCATACCCGTATCCACCTTGAGATGGACTGTCAGCTGCTTTCCGGCGGCGGCTTCGACGAGTTCGCGGGCGACGTCGTCGTTGGGGACACTGAGTGCAATGCCCTGAGCGATTGCCTCCTTGACTCCGAATGCAGGGGCATAGCCAAACACCAGCATGCGACCTTTGATTCCAGCTCGTCGAAGCTCAAGAGCCTCTTCCAGCGAAGCAAGTGCGAACCAGTCGGCACCTTCTTCCTGGAGGACTCGCGCCACATGCACTGCACCATGCCCATAGGCATCGTTCTTGACGACGCACAGCACATGGGTCTTCGCCGGCACCATCCCGCGGACGACGTGGTAGTTGCCCCGTACGCAGGCCAAATCGATCTCCAGCCACGTGGAACGCCCGAACTGCTCGACCGAAACGTTGTCCTGTCTCTTCATGACAAAACAATAGCACGATTCAGAGAGCGTTCAACACAGGAAAACTTGCGGATCCACAGTCTGCAGGCATGCTGCCCATGGCCACCGACAAATATGCAAACGTTGCCATTGACAAGAATCAGATATTTCGTATAGTAGCGATGTAATCGATAACTACGTTATCGGTTACATGCCCTCCTTCGAAAACAGCCCGGACCGCAATCGCGCTTCGGGCTGCTTTCTCTGCTGCCCCTTCTACCAGAATCTGACGGGCTGATAGTCAGCGGTCGACTGGTGCAGTGGTGGCAACTCCCTGTCTCCTGCCGCACTCCGCAACGCCTCCTCCATCGCACCCGCGAAGAAACGCTCGGAGCTGTAGTGGTCGACAATGGCTACACAGCCTCCACCCTGAGACGCCTCGAGCGCCCCGTGATACGCGACATCTCCCGTGATCAGTACCTGGGCTCCCGCTCTGATTGCAGCCGGGAGAAGTGACGATCCTGCTCCGGAACAGAAGGCCACGCGTTCGATAGCCTCCGGCAGAGTCCCCGCCACTGGCAACACCGAAAGAGCGAAGAACGACTTGATGAACGTGGCGAACTCCTCCGGACCCATGACATGAGGCAGTCTTCCCACGTGTCCGAACCCGGCAACCGGACTCCCAGGAAGGTGTTCCTCGAAAACGTCGACTGCAGGTTCCTCATATGGGTGGGCACCCCGCAGGGCCTTCAGGACGGAAGTCAGGTCCGGGCCGGACACGATGGTCTCGACGCGGTCCTCGGCCACGACGGTCATGGCATTCTCCTCACCCACGAAGGGGTGCGCTCCAGGATCAGGCACGAATCCGCCCATCCCGGCGGCCCGGAACGACGTGCGCGAATAGGAGCCGGTATGCCCTGCCCCAGCTGCAAACATAGCCTCCAGGACCTGTTCCCTGAACTCGGGAGGAACGAATGTGACAACCTTGTACAACCGTTCCGACTCGTGAAGCTCAAGCATACCCAGATCAGTGAGGCCCATCCGACGCGCCACAAATGTGTTCAGACCGTCCGGGGCAGCGTCGAAGTTCGTGTGCACTGCCAATAGAGCCATGTCCATACGAATGGCGGCCAACAGCGCCGAGTGCTGGATCGGGTCCAGTTTCTTGATCGCCCTGAAAATGGGGGGATGATGGGACAGGATGAGATTGGCACCTGCCTGAGCGGCTTCCTCGACCGTCTCGTGCGTGACATCCAGACAAAGGAGGACCCCACGTACCTCGTCGTCCATTGAACCGACGATCAGTCCTGCGTTGTCATACTCCTCCTGCAGCCGAAACGGGGCCACAGTATCGATGAGATCGTACAGTTCCCGGATGCGCATTGCGCACCTCCTGTGTCAGCCGCATTGCATTCGACGAAAGTATACGCCACGAATGACAGAACCAACCAAGGGAGAACACCCAGAAACAGTCTCCGGCCATCATGTGGGCACCCTAGTTTCCTTCGATCTGGTAGAGATCTCGAGCAGTTTCCGTCGCTATGCCGAAAGCGGGCCAGTCACGCCCCTTCTTCCGACTGATGACCTGATGGTCTTGCCCTCAACACGCCGAACACGACCACAGCTTCGCCTGCAAGGGCAACCAGATCGCCGACACTGTACGCCGAGCCAACCGGCCCGCCCAGTCGGATCACGATGTTGTCCCCCAGCATGTTGAGCCTTGTGGAATCGCTCATCAGGACACAGTTGGCTGCTGCTCCATGCAGTCGCAGCGAATCTGCCTCTTCGATGCGGCCGGCAGCTTCCAGCGCGGCCACGGAGGCAGGCATGCGTCCAGCGTTGGCACTGATGACAAGCATGTTGAGCATCAGCCCGGCCAGAAGAATGGGAACGCCCAGAGTACGTCGGTTGGTGACCAAGAACGCCGCCAAGACGCACAGCGTCACGACATAGACGACGGGAACAAGCGCCTCGCCCACGAAACCTGTTCCCCACCGAGTGAACAGAGCTGTCTGGACTGCAAACGCCCCCAGAGCCATCCATAGTCCCTTGAGGTGCCAGTTCTCGGCATACCCAAGCCGACCCCCAGTGAGTAGACTGGAGACCAGCGCGACACCCAGAACAATCAGAACGAGCATACTAGGCTTGAACGCCCGCTGCGATGCTGACTCCGTCCGTCGAGCCGACCTGCACCGTGGAGGGGAAGTTGGTCATGTCTCCTCTCTCGACATGCTCACGAACAAGCTTCGTGAATGTGACCACCAGCTCTGGATCGAACTGTGCCCCACGCTCCTGGTCGAGGATCTTCAGGGCTTCCGTGACCGTGAGGCTCTTGTCCCGGTAAGGTCGCATGCTCACCATGGCGTCGAACGAGTCTGCAACAGCAATGATACGCGCACCAAGAGGAATGTTCTCGCCCTCGAGATGGTCCGGGTATCCCTTGCCATCATATCGCTCATGGTGGTGCAGGACGATATCCCGCCCACCCTGAAACAGCGTCAGCCCCTCCAGGAGGCCGGCAGAAACCTCTGGGTGCTCCATGATGTGATGGAACTCCTCTGCGCTCAGCCCTGGCTTGCGCAGCAAGCTGTCGTCGAGCCCGACCTTCCCCAGGTCGTGCAGCACGGCAGCCTGTAGAACCATGTCGGCCTACGAACCCTCCATACCGAGTTCATCACACAGATCTTCAACCCACGCGCGCACACGCTTGGAGTGCTGTGCGGTTTCGGGGCTCTTGCTTTCAAGAACATCGACCAGCTTCTCAAGAATCGTCTGTGTCTGACTCCGCAACGTCTGTTCTCTTTTGAGAGCATGGTAGAGTACGACGAAGGCAGGAACCAGAAACAGGACAGTCCATGGGTTCTGCCAGTACAGAACGGTGATGACCATGCCGAGAAGAAGCAACGTCAGGTTGGTGAGCCACGTCGTCCTCACGAGCGAACCCAGCGTACGGAAGAAGTTGCTGTGAGACAGCAGCGAAAACAAGCCGGCAAGAAGCAGGTACTCACTTCCAAGATACCAGACAGCCGAGAGTACAAGTGCCCGCACATTCACTATGGCCAGGAAATCCAGCGAGACGTCTACGAAACGATGATACGCGAGACTTGCCCCGCCAGCTGCTACGGCTAATTCGGCCATGTTGTAGATGCTGTGGATCGCCCTTTTATGCGTCAGGCTATCACACACTAGTGTCCCAACGACGACAATGACCGCAGCAACTTGGGGTGGGAACAGACACGCGACAGCAAACATGACAGCCATGGCAACCGAGATCTCCATCTTTGACCCACCATAAGCCTGCCACACGATGGGGAACGTGTCTGCAAGAGTTCCGACTGTAAGGAAGAACCCGGCCCATAACCAGGAAAACTCAAGTGTCGCCCCTAAGAGCCTCGGGCTAAACACAACCACGGCTACGCCTAACAATGCAACTGCACATACGTAGACAATCACGCGAGCAGGAACACGATCACTCAATAGCAGGCCTCCACCGATGCGACGTCAGGCATCGAACAGCACCTCTAATTGTGCTGCTAGTCTGCGGTTTGTCAACGACGTCGGAACTATCGATCTGTCAGCTTGGCGCCTAATGCCACTTCATGTTGGCAAGGATGGACAGGACGATGGTGGCGATCGAAACGGCACTGGCGGTGACTTTGCTTCCCCACTTCATAGCAGTTCCTCCTCTGTATCACGATGTGAACTTCCCAATAACCAGACTTACGTCACTACCCACCATTGCAGGAGCTTCTCGAGGAGACCGCCGTCTTCGGTGGCAAGAAAAAGAGATGACTGCAGACGTCGACGAGTTCGAAACACTCGACAACGGCGGCCGTCCAAACGATCTCAACGGGACCTGGACTGATGCGGAGAAGAATCTGAATTTGCGCAGGAAGGGCAGCCGCGACCAGTCTTGGTCACCTTCACGCGCTGTCATGTCGATGGCTTGCCGGAATACTAGTACAATCACTAACTCGGCGGCCCGGATGAACAGCACCCTATACGGGGTCTTCTTTTCGATGTACGACACTAGTTTGGTGCACATTCTGATATTGTCAAGCCCTCTCTGTTCAGGCAGTATTTATCGCACCTTCGGCTACACAGCACCGCCAAGACGGCCTCAGTCCCATGGCAATACTGTCAAGGCAATCATTGGTTAGAGAAGAAGCCCGCAGCACTGTCGCACTGTGGGCTTCTTTCCTGCTAACGATGAGTGTCTAGTTTGCAGCCGCTATCCGACGGGTGTCCCGCGCAATGACCAGTTCCTCGTTGGTCGGGATGATCAGGACCTTGATGCGCGAAGACGGCATACTGATATCTCCCGCTTCACCGCGCCTCTTCGCGTGATTCTTGTCAGCATCGAGTTCTATGCCCAGGAATTCCATATCCTTCACCACCAGTTCACGGACGACATCACTGTTTTCGCCTATTCCCCCCGTGAACACGATCGCGTCGGCACCGTTCATGGCCGCAATGTACGAGCCGATGTACTTCTTGAGCTTGTAGCAGTACACTTCGAGTGCCAGCGTCGCACGTTTGTCGCCCTTGTCAGCTTCTTCCTCAAGAGCGCGGAAGTCATTGCTGATACCAGAAATACCCAGAACGCCCGAGTGCTTGTTGAGCAGAGCGTTGATTTGCTGAAGGTTCAGTTCTTCCTTCCCCATGATATAGAGGGGGACAGCAGGATCGACGTCTCCGCAGCGCGTCCCCATGGGCAGCCCTTCGAGAGGAGTGAATCCCATGGACGTATCGACGGATTTGCCATGATCGACCGCGGTAATGGAAGAACCATTGCCCAGATGACACGTGATGAGCTTGAGTTCATCGATGGGCCTTCCCAGTATCGCAGCGGCTTCGTGCGATACAAAGTAGTGGCTGGTGCCGTGAAAACCGTATTTGCGGATGTGGTTCCTCGTGTAGAAAACGTAGGGGATCGCGTATATGAATGCTTTCTCCGGCATCGTCTGATGGAATGCCGTGTCGAAAACGGCAACCTGGGGAACCTTGGGCAACAGGTACGAGATGGAGTAGATGCCCGCCAGGTTCGGCGGATTGTGGAGAGGTGCGATGTCAATGCACTCCTCGATCTTGGCCACCACCTCAGGGGTAATCAGCGTCGATTCCGAAAACGACTCGGCCCCATGGACCACGCGGTGCCCGACAGCCTGAATGTCCTCGATGCTCGTGAGGACGCCCTTTTCTGGGTCGACCAGAGCTTTCAGGATAAGCTCGATGCCGGCCTGGTGTTCAAGGATAACCGTGTGATTGAGCTGCGCCTGGGCCGTCCCGATCTTCTCCAGCAGGCCTTCGGCCAGCTGCTGATCATCGTCGTACAGCTTGTACTTGATAGAAGAGCTGCCACAGTTCAGGACCAGAACCTTCATATCTTCTCCTCCACGTTGTCGACACAATTCTCATAGCTGTAGAAGCCCTTGCCGGTCTTCACTCCCAGGTGCCCACGTCGAGCCAGGTTCCGGATAAGCGCCTGTGGACGATATCGAGTCTCGCCAAGCTCGCGGAAGAGGTTCTCCGACCACCCGAGGACGATATCCAGACCGATCTGGTCGGCAAGGGCAAACGGGCCCTTGTTAAAGCCGAACCCAAGGCGCATGGCGACATCGATGTCCTCCTTGCTTGCCGTTCCTTCCTGGTAGACCATGATGGCTTCGTTGATAAGGGGAACGACGAGGCGCGCCGTGATGTATCCCGGGTTTTCGAGCACGTCGACGGGGGTCTTGCCCATGCGGCGTGCCAGTTCCTTCGCACGGTCGACGGTCGTCTGAGACGTATGGACACCTCGCACCATCTCGACAAGCTTGATCGCTGGAACGGGCGCGAGGAAGTGCATGCCTACGAGACGCTCCTTGTTGACCATCTTCAGAGCGATGTCAGTGATGGATAGGATAGCAGTGTTGCTCACGTAGGTGATCTCACCGGGGCACATGTGTTCAAACTGGGCCTCAAGTTGGGCGAACAGATCCTGTTTGGCCCCAAGATCATCCGGAATGGCCTCAATGACAAGGTCGACGCTGCCCACATCACCAGGGTTCACCGTGAACTTGATGTGAGAAAGCAGAATCTTCTTCTCTGATCCCGTGATACCCCATCGCTGGAGTTCCAGATTGAGGCTGTTCTCAATGCTCTGGCGAGCATGCGACAGTCCGCTCTCCGTTTGGTCGACGAGTACCACTTCGAGACCGTGCGCTGCTGCGTCCTGGGCAATTCCCGCTCCCATGACGCCGGCACCAAACACCGCAATCCTTCGAATCTCCATGTACACCTCTCCTGTTACCAGATAGGAAGAGTGGCACGCAGTGCGCCCACTCCAATTTCTACGTTAGTGCAGATCTCCTCTGTTCTCGCGCATCTCGTCGTCGCTGAGCCCGAAGTAGTGACCCAGTTCATGCAGGACAACGTGCTGGACAAGAGGCATCAGCTCGTCGACCGTATCGACCGAGGACTCGAGGGGAACCTTGAACACGCTGATTTTGTCGGGCAGAGTGCCACTGTAGTGCGGACCCCGGTCCCTGAGCGGAACCCCCTGGTACAGCCCCAGCAGGCCGTAGCCGTTGGCAACTCCGGTACGCTTCAGGACGTCCATGGGAGGAAAATCCTCGACGACGACGTCGATATTCTTGAGCGCCGTCCTGAACTGGTCAGGAAGCGTGACAAGAGCAACGAGCACGAGTTCTTCGAAGTCCTTCTGTTCCAGTTCAATCACGATGCATCCTGCTCCTTGATTCGACTAGTAGATATTATGTATCATATCACAACCCTCTGAGAGACCAACACCGTCGTGTGACACGGACATCTGCAACGCCGACCTGAGCGGCCGGCCTCCTCACCACAACACCGTGCCTGCTCACAATTCTTGCATTACGGCAGGACTTCCTCTAGTATGTCGTTGAGGGATGCCGCAAGGCATGCAACTGGGCACCAGGACTGGCTGGAGCTTTCTGGCTCATCTCCTGGTGCTCAGCCCCTCAGCGATCGACCGCACCGTGTGCCTCAGGAGGTATCCATGAAACAACGCAATGTCGTTCGCACCATCTACTTGTATGTCGTCACCGTGGTCGGAATCGTCATGGCTCTTACCGGCCTTATCGGGGCAATCACCAGTGTCCTCAACATGTACGTCTTCCGTCTGATCACGTCGGACAGCATGCAGAACGAACTGGCCTCCCTGCTGACCTTCGCCTCCGCAGTGGCAGTCGGCGTGCCAGTCTGGCTGTACCACTGGGGCATCATCCAGGAAACACGCCAGCATACACCAGCACTTGCGACAGTCGGCCCCTCCATGACGAGCGAAACCATCACAGCCGCCCCGACGCCACAGCCGGAGGCACGCCGAGATCTCATCAGAAGGCTGTACATCTATCTGTTATCCGCCATTGGACTGTTCATCGTCATGTTCAACCTCATTAACATCGCTCCCAGTATCTATAGGGCGTTCTTCATGTCGCTGGATCCAATGACGTCGCCCGTGAAACCGGACGACCTCAGTCGTGTCCCGCCGATCAATACGTACTCGATCCAAAGCCTTATCAGGAACATCGTCGCCGTCCTCGTCGGGACTCCTGTCTGGTTGTACCACTGGCATCTCGGACAGCGCGAGCACCGCGACCTGCTGGGCGACTGATACAAGCGACGCAACTCCCAGACCGGTTCAGAACCACCCTCCCGCGAAGGCACAACGCCCCCTGCAACAACTCGATCACAAGTCTGTAAAGGGCTTTGCGCCTTCTTGTTTTGAGGCCGTTTGGTATATAATAGCCACGTGGCAACCAATCCTGCTGAGGAGAAGACTGGATGAGGAAACTGTTCCCGAATGCCTTGGCCCTGGCTCCCGCCGCCGAGTCGACGGATTGCGAGATGACTGGCTTGGACGGTCCCAACTTTCTGCCATGGTGTGCGGTCATTCCATGACAGGAACATTCTGGCGCCAGGAGGGTGCAGCACCTGCCCTCTCCGCCGTTGCGAGGGAGTGAAGCTATGAAAGCACTGGAAGTACGTGGCATCTCGAAGATGTTCCCAGGGAACCTTGCAAACGACAACATCTCATTCTCGGTGGAGAAGGGAGAGATTTTTGCCATCGTGGGTGAAAACGGCGCGGGCAAGAGTACTCTGATGAACATCATCTACGGCATCTACACCGCGTCGGGTGGAGACCTCCTGGTCAACGAGAAGGAAGTCAGGATTCGTTCGGTCGAGGATGCCATCAAGCTCCGGATGGGCATGGTGCATCAAGAGTTTATGTTGATTCCAAGGTTCACGGTCACGCAGAACATCGTCATCGGGGATGAACCGCACAAGGGGATCTTCTTTGACTACGGCAGGGCACTGCGCGAAGTCCGGGAGCTGTCGAAGCGCGTCTCGCTGACCGTGGACGCCTCGGCACTCGTTGGCGACCTGCCCGTCGGCGTTCAGCAGCGTGTCGAGATCCTCAAGGTGCTCCGCAGAGGGGCTGAGATCCTCATTTTCGATGAGCCCACGGCCGTCCTCACACCCGAAGAGACTGTCGAGCTGTTCGTGACCATGCGCAAGCTGCAGGCCGAGGGAAAGACGATCCTGTTCATCAGCCACAAGCTGAAAGAGGTCATGGA
>JAPLGJ010000221.1 GCA_026390215.1 Caldisericota bacterium | reverse complement strand
CCGAACAGGCCACCCGACCAGTGGACATCCTGCAGGACGCCGTGTGCGTCGTCGGGAACCTCCATGCCGAGATACTCTTTCATTTTGGCGTTCCAGAGGTCCGGGAGTTCCGCCACCTGGACTCTCCCATTGATCAGAGCTTCCTCGATCTCGAAACGGAGCATCACGTGCAGGTTGTACGTGACCTCGTCTGCCTCGGTCCGTATGAGCGACGGTTCGGCGACGTTGATTGCCCGATAGAAGTCCTCGACAGGGACACCCTCAAACTGTACAAAGTGGCTCTGAAAGCATGGATAGTAGTACTTCCAGAACGCTTCGGACCGACCGACCAGGTTCTCCCAGGTCCTGGACTGTGACTCGTGAATACCCATGGAAGCTCCCTTCTGGATAGGCATCCACCGGTATTCCTCGGAAATCCCCTGTCCGTAAAGGGCGTGCCCTCCCTCGTGCATCGTCGAGAAGAGTGCCGAGGCGACGTTGTCTTCGTAGTAATGGGTCGTCACGCGGACGTCGCCGAAGCCGATGCCTGTGGTGAAGGGATGTGCCGTCTCGTCGATCCGGCCGGCGTCGAAATCGTACGTCATGACCTTCAGGATATCCAGCGACAGCTGTTTCTGGGTGGCCTTGTCGAAGGTTCCCTTGAGGAACGAGGTGTCGGGTCGCTTTCCTTCTTCCTGCAGCCGTCGGATGAATGGCACCAGCTCGGACTTGAGGCCGTCGATGATGACTCTGAGGTCTTCAGTCGTCATGGAAGGCTCATAGTCGTCCAGCAGCACATCGTACCTGTTCTTCTCGTAGCCGCAGTACTCGACGAACTCCTTCTGGTACGCGACGATCTCCTCGAGGCAGGGACGGAACGTCGCGAAATCGGACTTGGCTTTTGCCTCCTGCCATGCGTACTCGCCTTTCGAGCAAGCCACAGTGAACTTCTCGAACCTGTCGGCAGGGATTGCCGAGATCTTCCGGTACTGCTTCGTCTCGAGGTATACGTTTCTCCGGTCGACCTCGCTGAGCTTCCGGTCGACTGCAGGCCGGTTGAAGTACTCGACGAACGCGGCCATCCGTGGAGATGTCGACATCTCGAAAGCAGTCCTTCCCAGCTTCCCTGCCACCTCCGATCGGTCTGGTGCCGCTTTTGGAGGCATCTTGGTCCTCATGTCCCATTTGACAAGCGCCGCGGCGCTGTTGTAGTTCGCGATCTCCTTGCAGTAGTCGTAGAACTCCCTGATGTCCATTGTGCCACTCTCCCCACTGAATGTCATCCAGCGCACCATAGCATATGGGCGGTGCAGACTCATGTCAATCGGTATCCGTACGATCTGGCTGCAAGAATGGAAAGTCCCCGGCGCAAGCCGGGGACTCGATTCGGTTCAGGTGTCAGTGATCAGGCCTTGGCCTGGACGTCCTTCGCCTGCGGGCCCTTGTCGCCCTGCACAACCTCAAACTCCACAACGTCGCCCTCCTTGAGGGACTTGAAGCCGGAGCCGATGATTGCGCTGTAGTGGACAAACACGTCCTTCTCGCCGTCATCACGAGTGATGAAGCCATAACCCTTCTCTCCGTTGAACCACTTTACCTTGCCTGTAAGCACCGATGACCTCCATACACAATTCTGGCATGTCGTATCCTGCCATAAACAAGTATACAATTTCGGAAAAATCGCGTCAAGACCCTTGAGACAGCGTCAAATAGCTTGCTCGGTCGGATCACCTCCCCATCTTGCTTCAGCCCTTGTGGCAAGCTGATTAAAGCTGCATATACTCTCCTTCGAGAGAGGATGTTCCGCCAGGAGGAAGCCCATGCAGGTCGCAGGAAGACAGCTCAAGGTCCTGGTCATGTACTATTCCTCCGCCGGCCACACGCGGACCATCGCTGAACAGGTCGCCAACGCGGCACAGGCCGATCTGGAGGAACTGCGGGCGGTCGGCGAGCCGTCGGGGACAGGAGCAGGGCACTATTTCTGGACGCTGCGCCATCTGCTGCTGTCTCAGAAGCCTCTGTTGGTCCCCGTCGAACACGATGCTTCAACCTACGACCTTGTCATTCTGGGCAGCCCCGTCTGGCTTGGTACGTTCAGTCCCGTGCTTCGCAGCTACATCCGGACAGCTCCTCTCGCACGCAAGCGCGTCGCACTTTTCTGCAGCTACCGCAATGCTCCCGGACCCGCATTCAAACATGTCGCCCGTATGTTGAGCACGTCGACCGTCATGACGGATACGTTGAGTTTTCTCGACCCCGTCGCAGCAGGACTGAGCAGCATCACCATACGGACTCAGCGCTGGGTACACGACCTTGAACTTGCCATGACGGCCCTGGAGGGAAGGGCGCTGTAACCCGACCGACCTGGTCGGCGTATACGAAATGAACGGTGCATGAACCAGCTCGCCCCCCGGTACGGGCGTGAGCCCAGGTCTTCCTGCAGCCTGCACAAGGGGGTACGAGATGAACAACAATGAACAGCACGAACGCAATACGAGAGCCCTTGGACTCTTGCTTCTCGGCGTGGGAGCCTGGATCCTGATCGCCAGATTCATCCACATCGACCTGGGATCCTGGCTGTGGCCCTTCTGGGTCATCGTCCCTGGTGGACTCACCATGGCGCTCGGCTTCCGCGACACACACCGCAGCAACGAAGGCCTGGTCATCTTTGGCAGCATCGTTGCCGTAACGGGCATCATCCTCTTTGTC
>JAPLGJ010000127.1 GCA_026390215.1 Caldisericota bacterium | reverse complement strand
GCTGCTCCAGAGGTACACTGCCATGAAGGGCTCGGTCGAGTCGAGTCAGAACGGCAAGCGACACACCACCGATCAGGTATCCTGCCGCTCCGCCCGCCACCACCAGCACCGGCAGATAATACCATAGTGTACCCACAGTATTGGTAATCAACAAGAGCAGGTATTGCGACACATTGTTGCAGACACCCCCTATGGTACTCACGGTCGGCAGCCCGATATGCTTCCCGAACGCCTTCCGCAGGATGACCATGACGATGACGGCCCCGAGACTGCCACCGAAGGAGAGCAGCGAAGTGATGGTCATCAGATTCCCCTTCATGATACCCGTGGCCAGTACTCGCAGCACCACGAGTGCGACAGTCGCGAGGCCTCCGTACATCTCCAGACACAGCATCGTACTTATCTGAGACAGTCCCAGCTTGGCGCCGGGCAGGAACGACAGCGGAGGGTCGAAGTAGTTGATGACGATGGCAACGGCGGCTAGCAAGGCGAATCTCAGGGTATCCCGCGTCGTGCGGCTCTTCCTATTGGGCGAGAGCATCGATGCCGGTTCCTTTTCCTTCGACGGTGATGACCATGCGGTTGGGTACACAGATGATCTGGTCGCCAGGGCTCCGAGCCGGAACCGTATGCACGCAGATGCGGTCCGTGCAGGTCGATTCCGTGACTCGGATGGAGCCCTTTCCATCAACTGCGATCACGAGTGGCCCCAGCACACCCGTTATGTGCAGCGTTTGGGGTTCGCGTAACGTCAGATCGACGGTCGCGACGACCCGGCCGTCCACCCGGACCACGGCCACGGTGCCACGCGTACGGTGCATGACGATCCAGGTGACAGCAACAAGTGCCATGGCGGTGAGGATGACCACCGCTGTGATCCGATCACTCCGCTTCATTGATCAGTTGTGGGCACGAAGGTAATCGGCCCCAGTGTGGACCGTGTTCCGGCAGCGTCGACGATGACAATGCCGATGGCCCCCTGGTTCTGGGCCGCTGGGAAGAGTGAATGCTGAGTTTCGGCTGTTGAGCAGAAGAAGACCTTGCCCAGAGCATCACCGATAGCTCCTTGCATGGGCTCCATGCCGGTGATGACCGTGACGCTCTGATTGAGGGTCCCCGGGTATCCCGTCGATGGGTCGATGATGTGACAGTATCTTGTGCCATCCCGCTCGAAGTACCGCTCATAATCTCCGGATGTAGCTACAAAGGCATCCCCTGAGCGGACGTAGCCGATGATCCCCTGACCCCGCGGATCGCGAATACCGATCTTCCAGTCGTGCTTCTGGCCGCCGCTATACAGCAGGAGGTTGCCGCCGAAATCGACGATCACCTGCCGGGGCTGGGGTGTGACGGTGTGGAGGTATTCCTCCATGACGTCCAGCGAGTAGCCCTTGGCGACACCGCCCAGGTCGATGCGGGCCCGGGAGTCTCGAATCTGCACGGTGCTGTCGGCAATCGTGAGCTGATCTGAGTGAGAATAGGCGAGCGTATCCGATATCTCCTTGGCGGCAGGGACCCTGAAATCCTTGGTCGAGAAGCCCCAGAGCGATGAGACGGGCGCAATCGCTATATCGAACGTCTCGCCATGGTCGATGGTTTCCACGGCCATGGCGGCTTTCAGCAGCGCTGCGTACTCCGGTGAGACGGACACTGGCCCTCTGCCGGCGGCCGTATTCACGCGTACCGTCTCGGACTCGGACTTGTAGTAGCTGGTCATGCTGTCGACGCCGGATGCCAGAGCATGGAGATGCTCGTTGATTGCGGTGGCATCGCCTCCGGTGGTCTTGACGGTGAGGACTGTGTCCATGAGGAAGTATGTGGACGTCACCGGCTCAGGTGATGCGCGCAGGGCGAAGAAGGTCGCCAGTCCAGCTCCGACGACGATCAGTGCCACGATCGGGGCAATTGCCTTTCTCAAGGTGTCTCCTTGTCGAGTGTCAATCCAACGTCCGTACCGCAGTTGCCACATATTCCGTCTGTGACGAAGGACAGGTCCAGTGGACGAGTCGTCCGGTCGACGATGACAGAATAGCAGTTGGGACACATCGTATTGTTGAAGAAATGCCCATGGCAGTTACTCAGGTAGATGAAGCCAAGATGCTGTCTTCGTCCAGATTCTACAAGGTTTTCGAGAAAAGGCATGACGGGGCCTTGGTGAATTGTGAAACCATGCTCGGGGGCGACCGCTCGGAGGTGGAGCGGGATTCCCCTGCGAAGGTCCTGGGCGATCCACGCGAGCATGGCAGAGAACTCCTGTCCCTGGGGCGGAGTGTCCCGCGCAATATCGAGCATGAGTTCGACGTGGATCCCGGCGTCGATGGCACATTCCACAAGGGCTCGACTATTCTCCAGGAGTCCGGCCGGACTTCCCAGAGTCCGATATGTCTCGTCGGAAAAGCCCTTGAATCTGACAAGCAGTGCATCTACCGTTCCGGGTGAGTCGTGGAGAAGGTCCGCCGTCACCCCGCCGTTCGTTGCGAGGGCGACCTTCCTGCCAACCTGGTGGACTTTTCGGGAACACTCGACGACGTTGTCCCAGTGCAGCGAGGGTTCACCACCACTCCAGGCCACGCCGGCAAACCCGGGCTGGCTCCCGAGTTTCTCCACTGCGGCGGCGACCCTGGCAGGGTCGTAGGGCGACCAGTCCTGTGAGCGCGCCAGCGTCGGGCGGTCACAGTACGGGCACCGCAGGGGGCATCCGGGCACCTCCAGGACAAGCACCGAGTCGCCCGGAAGATAGTGATAGAGAGGAACATCCTCGATCTCGGCGACGTAAGGCTGCCCAAGAGGACTGGAGAACCTGTCAAACTTCATGATTTCTCGGGAGTGCAGTGGAATCGCATTGCTGGCCTGTGGCCGCGCGCGGGCAGGGGCACTGGAACGTCACAAAGGACACCCTGGCGGTGTCCTTTGTGACAAATGTGAGGCGCACATGGCAATCACAGAAACCCCGGACCGGCGATGCAGCCCTCAGATGCGTATGCCGGCTCTGGCTTGAGCCTCGACCATTTCCATGCCGAGGTCCAGTGCCTTCATGTTGAGGTCGAGGAACTGCTTCTTGACGTGCATCGCGATTGCCTTGCGAAGTGTCTCGACGTCCACGATGGCCGTCAGACCCTCGATGATGCCGAGAAGGACGATGTTGAGTCCAAGCTCGGACTCCAGCCTGCTGATGAGGGTGCTGCGTATGGGAAGGGCCAGAAGGCCCCGGCAGTTCTCCTCATCCAGAGAGTCAGGGGCAGACATCACGGATGAATCGATGACGACCCGGGTCTTCCGGCTGATCCCTCCGCCATATTGCTTGAGGCCCTCGTTGGTCATTGCTGCGAGCAGGTCTGGATCAGTGACCTTGGGATAGGCGATATGCTTGTCCGAGATGACAAGTTCGGCCTTGGTCGTTCCTCCCCGCGCTTCCGCGCCATAAACTTGACTCTGTGTGACGGTCTTGCCTTCCATGATGGCGGCCTCCGCGAGGATGATGGAACCCAGGATGAGTCCCTGCCCGCCGCTGCCGGTCATGCGGAGTTCGAAACGGCTATCGTTTCCCATGTCAGGCCTGCTCCTTGGGCGCGGCGGCGCTCACCGGCGCATGGCGCTCGATATTCACGAATTCGCCGATGATGACCTTTCCCGCCAGTTCTTCGGGCGTCTTCTTCTCGGCCACGCTCTTGAGGACCATCCAGTCCTTCTGCGATGTGACCATCTGTCCTGCGCTGCCCTTCCTGTTGAACCGCCCAAAGTACGTAGGACATTGGGCGACAGCGTCGACAAGAGAGAAGCCGTCATGGGCGATGGCCTTCTTGAGGTGGTCGACAAGATGCTTTGCGAAGTAGATGCCAGAACGGGCAACATACGTCGCACCGGCTCCGGCTGCCAGCTTCACAAGGTCGAATGGTCGGTCCAGCATGCCGTTCGGGGTCGTCGTCGTGATCGAAGAGGTCGGCGTAAGCGGCGACGCCTGCCCGCCAGTCATCCCATAGTTGTAGTTGTTGAACACCACAACCGTAATGTCGACGTCCCGGCGTGCGGCATGGATCAGATGGTTGCCACCGATTGCCGAGCTGTCGCCGTCGCCGGTGACCACGATGACCGTGAGGTCCGGATTGGCCAGCTTGATGCCCGTCGCGACTGGAATGGCGCGGCCATGGAGGCTGTGCACATTGTCGAAGGCGGTATATGCCGGGGCACGTGAAGAGCAGCCGATGCCCGATACGAGGACGACGTTGTCGGGATCCAGTTGCAGCTGATCGATTGCCTCGAGGAGCGCACGGAGGACAATGCCGTTGCCACAACCGGGGCACCAGATGTTGGGCAGTCGTTCGCTTCGGAGAAGATCGAGTCTCATAGGTTCTCCTCCCGGAGGAAGTTGAGGATCTCCTGCGGGCTGATCAGGTCGCCATTGATCTTGTTCATGGGCACGACCTTCCGAGAGTCTCCGAACACTCTCTTGACGAGAAGGACGAGTTGACCGGAATTGAGCTCGGGGACGACGATTGTCCTGGCATTGCCGGCAGCTTTGCGGACACGGTCGTCGTCGAACGGGAACAGCGTGATGAACCGAAGCGACCCGGCTTTCCTTCCATGAGAACGAAGCGTTTCGACCGCCTCACTTACTCCGCGGGCGGTGATGCCGAAGCTCATGAACAGGACGTCGGCGTCCTCGACGCGGTCGGTCTCGAACTGGATGATGTCGTCGAGGTTGTTGAAGAGTTTGTCGCGCAGACGCTCGACAAGGGCCTCTGCCACATGGCCATTTGCGGTCTGGAAGCCGGATTCACCGTGCACAAGGCCCGTGCAGCTGGTACGGAAGCCGGTGCCAACGTTGGCGACCGTCGGGACCAGGGATTCGTCTGTTCTGTAGGGAAGGTAATCGGCCTTGGCGGTCGGGAGTCTGCGCTCGACAAGGACCGGCGGAATGCTGATGTCGATGGGTTCACGCAAATGAGAGATGGTCTCGTCGGACAGGACAATGACAGGGTTCCTGTACTTCTCGGCCAGGTTGACCGCGCGTATGGTCAACTGGTAGGACTCCTCGACACTGGAGGGAGAAAGGACGATCACCCAATGGTCGCCGTGAGTTCCCCAGCGTGTTTGCATGAGATCCATCTGTGAGACTTTCGTCGCCATGCCTGTCGAAGGCCCATAGCGCATGGAGTCCAGAATCACGATGGGTGCCTCGACCATGCATGCGTAGCCGAGACCTTCCTGCATCAGCGAGAACCCGGGCCCGGATGTCGCGGTCAGTACCTTTTTTCCGGCCAACGATGCCCCGACGATCGCCATGATGCTCGCGATTTCGTCCTCCATCTGGATGAAGGTACCGCCTACCTCTGGCATGCGCTTGGCCATGGTCTCGGCGACTTCGGAGGACGGTGTGATAGGGTATCCGGCGTAGAACCGCACACCTGCGGCAATCGCGCCCTCGGCGACGGCCTCGTTGCCTTGCATCAGAACCATCTTTTCACTCATTCTTGGCCTCCTCCACGGTGAGCGCGAAGTCAGGACAGTGCTCGACACACATCCGACAGCCGATGCAGTTCTGCGGGTTGACGATTGCGTGCCGGTCACTCCGGTCTATCTCGTAGACCTTCTTCGGGCACACGGCGACGCAGATGCCGCAGTCCTTGCACCACTTACGGTTGTGCGTGATCCTGAATGTTTTTTTCTCTGGCATGTTCCCTCCCCTCGTGGTAGTTGAACAGTTCTCGAGCAGTCTGTTCAATGCGCTGGCTCAGACCGAGAAGGTCCGTGTCCAGCAGTGAGGCCACTGCGCGATAGGTGTGAACGACAAATGCAGGCTCGTTCCGCGTTCCTCGCATCGGTACCGGCGGCATATATGGTGCGTCGGTCTCGAGCAGCAGGCTCTCCAGGGGGCAAGCCTTCAGAGCCTCGCGCGTCGCACTTGCTCCTGGGTAGGTGAGGTTGCCGGTGAAGGAGACGCACAACCCCATACCCACGGCTTGCCTGACGTCCGCCGGCGTTCCTCCAAAGCAGTGCATCACCCCGCGCAATCCCGAAAAATGCGAGATGACACGCAAGGATTCAGCTTCGGCGAAGCGCGAGTGCACGATGATGGGGAGCCTCAGGTCGGCAGCCAGCTGCAATTGTTCCTCGAAGAAACGCATCTGTACCATGTGGTCGGGAGTGCCCTCCTTGAAATCCAGTCCAATCTCTCCGATGGCGATTGTCTTCTCGCCATACCGGGCGAACAAGGCTCTCAGCTGTGCCAGGTAGTCTGGCGGTGCGTCGGCACAGTCCTCGGGGTGGACTCCGATAGCCGCAAGGACACCGGACTCCTGTTGCGCGAGGTGCCCGGCGAGGTCCGACGTGGCCAGGTCAACGCCCGGACAGACAATCCAGCGGACGCCGCTCTCCCGGCATCGCCGCAGGACATCCTTCCGGTCGTCGTCGAACTCGGCCATCTGGACATGGGCGTGTGTGTCGATGTAGGAGGGCTCGGTCAATGGATCTCCGCTCCGTCCGGCAGGACCGCCATCGGGGTCAGCAGAGCCATCTCGTCTCCGGCCGAAGCCGCGAGGAGCATACCCTGCGACGTTATACCTTTGAGTTTGCGTGGCTGGAGGTTCGCGACGACCACGATCTGCTTGCCGACCAGCAGAGCCGGGTCATAGTGGTTGCCGATGCCTGCCACAATCGTACGCTCTTCGCTGCCGACCTTGACGCGCAGCTTGACCAGCTTGTCGGTTTCGGGCACCCGTTCTCCTTCCAGGATCGTGGCGACGCGCAGCTGCACTTTGGCGACGTCGTCGATCGTGATCAGGCCGGAATCGGTGCTGGCAACAGGCGCGGGAGTTGCAGCAGCGACCGTTGCAGAGCCAGTCTTGCGGGCAGTCTGGGCTGCCAGAAACTCGTCCAGCTGGTCAGGCCGGACACGGGGGAACAGCACGGTCGAGCTTGCCTCGGGGAGTTCTGAGCCAGGTCCCCGCCATGCAAGGTCTCTCCAGGCAGCCTGCGGCCTCCGGATTGCCTCCAGCAATCGGTCTGAGACGGTCGGCATGCACGGCTCTATGAGGTTTCCAACGTACCAGAGGCCTGTCAGAAGCGTCGTCAGATGAGTTGCCAGTCCAGCAGCGTCGCCGG
>JAPLGJ010000245.1 GCA_026390215.1 Caldisericota bacterium | reverse complement strand
GTCGCCGTGCCGGCTTCCAGACTCACGACGACGCCGATGACCCCGGGGACCTCCCCCAGTGCTTCGGTGACATGCATGACACAATGCCTGCAAACCATGCCCTTGACCTGGATCAGTTTCTTCATGTGATTCCTCCCTTGTCCTCTTGTTCCTACTTGCGGGGCTTGAAGCCACGCAGTCTGAGTGCATTCGTCAGGACCGAGACGGACGACAGCGACATGGCCGCCGCGCCGATCATCGGGTTGAGCTTCGGGCCGCCGAACGCGTACAGCAGGCCGGCTGCGATGGGGATGCCCAGCGTGTTGTACCCGAATGCCCAGAACAGGTTCTGCCGGATGTTGCGGATGGTCGCCTTGCTGAGCTGGATGGCCGTCGGGACATCCATCAGGTCACTCTTCATGAGGACGATGTCGGCAGACTCGATGGCGACGTCCGTGCCGTTGCCGATGGCGATACCCACGTCCGCCTGCGCAAGCGCCGGGGCGTCATTGATGCCGTCGCCGACCATGGCCACGCGCCTGCCCGCTGCCTGCAGCTTCTTCACTTCCAATGCCTTGTCCTGTGGCAGGACCTCGGCCAGGACGCGGTCGATGCCGACCTGCCGACCAATGGCCTCAGCCGTCCTGCGATTGTCGCCCGTGATCATGGCGACCTCGATGCCCATGTCGTGAAGCGTCTTGATGGCACGGGCGCTGCTTTCCTTGACGACGTCCGCCACGGCGATGACACCGATGGCCGTGCCGTCACGGGCGATGAACATGGGCGTCTTGCCGTCTTCCGCAAAGCGGTCGACGTCAGCGCCAAGAGCGGCGACATCCACAGAGCGCTCTGCCATGAAGGCTGCGTTGCCCAGCAGGACGTGCGTCAGGCCCACCATGCCCTCAATGCCCCGTCCCGGGACCGACGCGAAGTTTTCCAAGGGCTGCAGCGCGATGTTCTCCTCCTGCGCGGCTCTGACGATGGCGGTGCCGAGCGGGTGCTCCGAGTTCTTCTCGGCGGAAGCTGCCAGACCCAGGACCTCACTGCGTTCCACGCCGGGGACGGTCACGACATCGGCGACGACCGGCCTGCCCTGCGTGATGGTGCCGGTCTTGTCGAAGATGACCGTTTGCACCTTGTGTGCCATTTCCAGCGCTGCGCCACCCTTGATGAGGACGCCGTACTCGGCACCCTTGCCGGTGCCGACCATGATAGCTGTGGGTGTCGCGAGCCCCAGTGCGCACCAGCGCAAACACGCTGCCCTTGCCGGCGATGAGCCATGCCACAGCGGACAGGACGGCGATGACGAAGACGATGGGGACGAAGTAGCCCGAGACGACGTCTGCCAGCTGAGCGATCGGCGCCTTGCTGCCCTGCGCGTCCTCAACAAGCTTGACGATCTGAGCAAGAACCGTGTCGGCCCCAACGTGGGTGGCGCGGAACGTGATGGATCCGTTGCCGTTGATGCTTGCCCCCACGACCTTGTCGCCCGGATGCTTCTCCACCGGGATGCTCTCGCCCGTCAGCATGGACTCGTCAATCGACGTGGCGCCGGTCACGACCTCGCCGTCCACGGGGACCTTCTCGCCCGGACGGACACGGATGAGGTCGCCGACCTCCACTTCGGACACCGGCAGTTCGACCTCACGGTCGCCCTGCACGACGATGGCAGTCCTGGGCGCAAGGCCCATGAGCTTCTTGATGGCTTGTGACGTGCGTCCCTTGGAGACCGATTCCAGCGACTTGCCCAGCAGGATCAGCGTGAGAATGACGCCGGCAGTCTCGAAGTAGAGATCTCCCACGGAGCCGAATGAGCCCTGTGCGATGCGCCAGGTCGAGTAGAGACTATAGATGATGGCCGCGGACGTGCCCATTGCGATGAGCGAGTCCATGTTCGGGGCCCGGTGCCAGATGGCACGGAATCCCACAATGTAGAAGCGGTAGCCTGCCGCGATGCTCGGGATGACCAGTGCGATCTCCGTCAGCGCGTAGCGCAGGGGGAAGTCCATGGGGTTCAACCAGGCGGGAATGCGCCAGCCCAGCCACGGTATCATAGGGCCCATCGCCAGGTACAGGAGGGCCACTGCGAACAGAGCGGAGACGATGAACCGCTGCCAGAGGGAGCGGGTCTCCTGCGTCTTGCGCGCGGCGTCCTCGTCGACATTCGCCGCGGTGACTTCCACGTCGAGCGGCGTGTAGCCGGCTGCCGTGATGGCCGCCTTCAGAGCGGACATACGGACGATGGATGGGTCGTAGATGACGGTCGCCTTCTCCGTGGTCAGATTTACTGAGGCGCTGGAGACGCCGGCGAGCTTGCGGAGGGCGCGTTCAATAGCCGCTGAGCATGCTGCGCACGTCATGCCGCGCACCGGGATCACCACCGTCTTGGCGCCGGATGCTTGCGCGACGCCGTATCCGGCCTTCTCGACGGAAGCCTTGAGCGCCTCATCGTCGACGCGCGCTTCGTCGTACTCGACCGTCAGCTTCTCGGTGGCG
The DNA here is from genome assembly GCA_026390215.1 of Caldisericota bacterium. Taxonomy (GTDB): domain Bacteria; phylum Caldisericota; class Caldisericia; order Cryosericales; family Cryosericaceae; genus Cryosericum. Next base: position 481 of record JAPLGJ010000245.1, on the reverse strand, counting down.
GGGTTGACCGCAGCTGAGACGACGCCGTCCAGCTTCTTCACCGAACGCTCGACAGCGATTGCGCACGCGGCGCAGGTCATGCCAGTGATTCCGAGGTCCTTTGTCTTCAACTCTTCCTCCCAGTTGCTGTTATCATCCGCTGCAGTTTTCACGTCTGGTCAGGCCCCACCCCTCCAGGGGTGTGTACCTATCCTACGTCGGTCGCGGAGATCCACAATGTCGCAATTGTGAACGGGCGCCATGCTGTCGCAGCGCCGGTTATCTCGCATCACTGAGCAATCCCCAGACCGTGCCAGGGCATCCCTGCCGCTTCTCGCCAATGTTGCGTGTACGAAACCGCGAAGTCAGGCGTATCATAGACGTATGGAGATGCGCGCTCAGGGGCCGACGGACGAGCAGCTGGTTCGACAGGCGCTCACAGACAGGGACGCCTTTGGCATGCTGGTCGAGCGGTACGAGCGACCCTTGACGTCATATGCGG
>JAPLGJ010000220.1 GCA_026390215.1 Caldisericota bacterium | reverse complement strand
CCGACCTCCTCGGTCGGCATGGAACGTGTCGGCGTGTAGATGCCCGTACCGGCGATACGTACTGTCCTCATGTAACCGCTCCCTGACCCGATCGACTACAGACGGAGCGCGACCGCGCCCATCGCCTGCCCTGCGCCCGATGCCACCAGCACGACCAAGTCACCAGGCTTCACCTTGCCCTGCTTGCGAGCATCATACAATGCCATCGGGATGCACGCCGAACCGGTGTAGCCGTATCTGTCCATGATCCAATGAGACTTTGACTCTGGGATACCCAGAATCTCCAGCACTTTCTTGATGACCGAAAGGTTGATTTGGGTGAACAGGATCAGATCGACGGCGCCCAGAGGCTCGCCGACCTTCTCCATTAGACTCTTCACCAGTCCAGGCCATGCAACCAGATTGGGGTTCTCATCGTACTTCTTGAGGATGCGCAGCTTGTGCAATCCCTTGGCGAGCGTCTCGTCGTTGATGGGATACTTGGTCCCCCCGCCGAACACGCCGAGGTAGTCATGATAGGTGCCGTCGGCAATGAACTTCGACGCGATGAGACTCTCCCCTGTGTTCTCGATGACGACAGCTGCGGCACCGTCGGCGAAGAGAGATGCGGTGTATTTGTCATCCTTGTCTACATACTTGGTCATGCCATATTCGCCAATCAGCAGAGCGTACCTGAAGTCCAGGTGAGACCTGAACCATGAGTCCACAGTCACGAGGGCGGTAACAAACGAAGCACAGGAAGCAGACAGGTCGAAGACCATCGCGTTGATAGCCCCAAGCTTGCCCTGGACGACCAGCGACGTCGGCGGTGAGATGTACTCGTGGGTGTCGGAAGCGACGACGACCATCGAAAGGTCTGCTGCCGAAATCCCGGCTTCTGCCATCGCTTCCTGGGCAGCAGGAAGACAGAGGTCAACCACAGATTCGTCGTCAGCCAGCCAATGACGCTCCTTCTGACCAATGATCCCTTCGAGGAAACCACTCAAATCCTCGTTGAAGTACTTGCTGAAGTACTCGTTTGTCAGAACCCTGTCCGGAACCTTGACTCCCATTCCCGCAATGTGTGACATCCCCGCCTCCACAACCAGAAAATGCCAAACCCAAAACCTGAATCACCTCTCACTAGATGCAGTATTCATGAACCCGATTCTTTGTCAATACCCCCGTGCCACCAATCGCAAACGCTGTTCAACTGCTGTTTCCTGCAGCATCGCAGTTCGTGCAGCCAGACGTGCGCTGCTCCAGAGAATCAGTTCCAATCTGACCACTCCGACAACAAAGAAGGCGCCGGGAAACCCGGCGCCTTGTGTCACGTGCTGTGGTTGAACGGTCAGACTTCTTCCAGCAAGCCTTGGAAGGTGTCATGGTGCCCTTCCTCATCCCCCAGGATCTCGGTGAAGATGTGTGCCGTCGTGAGGTCTCCCTCCTTGCTGGCCAGGGCAATGACCTCCTTGTACATCTTGATCGTCTTCTCCTCCGCCTTGATGTCCGCGGTCAGCATCTCCTTGAGCGACGACCCCACCGTGATGGGTTCGGGCTTCGTGGTAGGAGTCCCTCCGAGGTAGAAGAGCCGTTCAGCAATTGTCTCGGCGTGCTTCATCTCCTCGATGCCGACCTTCTCGAACTCATCCTTGACCGAGAAGTGTTTCATGCCCTTCCACTGCACGTGCTGCCACATATACTGGACCGAAACCTGCAGTTCGCCGGCAATCGCGTCGTTCAGCATGCCGAGCAGCTTCTTGGATGCCATCGATACCCCTTTCGGCAGCTCGCCGGATGCATTTCATGCGCTCCGGTGCCACCCGCCAGTCGACCGTCACCTGGACGACAGTCCACTCTCGAACCCGAATGCGACCAGTTTCTTCGCGTGCTTCACATGCTTCCAGACTATACCACATATCGCGCGAGCATGTCAAGTCGAACGGACATGCAAAAAGGGCAAAGCGTTGCCGCCCTGCCCTCAACCGTACAATGCAGCGAGTTGCTAGTCGATAGACAGGACGACGCCGTCCTGGATGAGGACCGAGGTGGAGCTGATCTTCTGGAACAGATTGTCCCCCATCTTGACTTCGACAGTCCCTTCAAGAGCGCCCTGGACGTAGACAGAGCCAAGCTCCAGTTTGGATACCTCGGCCTTCTTGGCCTCGAGATCCATAGCCATCTGCTCCTGCTTTGCCTTCTCCTCCTGCAACTGCGCCTTGACGAGATCGTCGTACTGACCGCTCCCGCCGCCACGAAGGATAACCTGCGACAGTGAGGACTTCAGTCTCTCAAGGTTCTGTTTCGCCCCAGTATGCGCTGCATCCAGCTCCTTGAGATAGCTGTCCTTGAACTGCTGGGTCACGACCGTCTTGATGAGAACGTTCTGTTTCATCCAAACGCTGGTAGCCATCGATTCTACTGCTCCTCTTCCAGGCCACCTTCGGCCTGTTCATCGTTCATGCTGTCAATTTGGACTGTGGCGCTCTTGCCGGACTTGGCAGAAGCCGCTCTGACGATGGTGCGGATTGCCTGGGCAGTTCGACCCATTTTGCCGATGACTTTGCCGGTGTCCTTCTGGCCGACCTTGATCTCATAGGTCATGGTCTGCTCTCCGGCGATCTCGGTGATAACCACTTCTTCGGGGCTATCCACAAGAGCCTTGACGATCGTCTCGACCAATTGCTTCATCGGGAATCTCCTGATGCGCGCAGAGCCGACTTACTTCGCGGCCTTGCTCGCAACGAATCTTTGCCAGATGCCGTTGTGCTTGAGGAGGTTGCGCACGGAATCAGTTGGCTGGGCGCCAAGTCCGAGCCAGTAAGCGACACGCTCTTCGCTGACCTCGATCTTCGGCTCCTTGGGTTTGGGATCATAGTAGCCAAGTGTCTCGATGACCGCGCCGTTGGTTGGTTTCTTGCGGTCCAGCACGACAAAACGATAGTGAGCCTGATGCTTGGTTCCAGTCCTTGCGAGCTTGATGCTTACCATGTTTCCTCCTGTTGCGTATCTGCGAGTATCAGAATCCGGGCAAGCCAAAGCCCCCGGCATGCTTGTTGCCAGCCATCTTCGCCATGCGGCTGAACAACTCGAACTGCTTGAGCATTCTGTTGATGTCGCTGACATCCACGCCTGCGCCGCGAGCGACACGACGCTTACGGGACGCGTTCAGGATGGCAGGACTGCGTCTTTCGCTGTCGGTCATGGAGTCAATGATGGCCGTGAATCTCTTCGAAACGCCCTCGTCGGCAACAGCCCCCTTCGGAACCATGTTGGCCGGAAGACTCTCAAGCATCTTATTTATACCACCAACTTGAGCTATTTCAAGCAGCTGATCGCGGAGATCGTAAAGGTCGAACTTCCCCGTTTGGACTCTCTTTGCGACGCCTGCTGCCTTTGCCCTGGACTCGGCGTCATCGTACCGCTTGAGCAGTCCCTCGATATCGCCGTAGCCGACGATGCGCGCCGCATGCCTCTCCGGCATGAAGTAGTCGAGGTCCTGCAAATGCTCTCCCACGCCGATATACCTGATGGGTTTGCCGATGGCCTCTTTGAAGGACAAGACTGCGCCACCCTGGGCGGGTGAATCAAACTTCGTAAAGATCGCCCCGGTGAGCGGGGCAACCTTGTTGAAACTCTGTGAAAGCGGAATGGCCTTCGACCCGATCATCGAGTCGAGCACGATCAGGGTCTCGTCAGGACGGTACAGCGCAGTCACCGTCTGCAGTTCACCCATGAGCTCCGTGTCGAAGTCGTGGCGTCCCTGTGTGTCCAGCAGTTGAACGTCCAGAGATTTCTCGCGGGCAAACCGATCGGCACCGCGGATGAGATCCCCCAGACTCCCGGCATGTTCGCCGTAGAACTCGACCCCCGCGTCGGCTGCCAGCTTCTGCAGTTGCTGGTAGGCTGCCGGCCGGCCGTAGTCTCCGGGAATGAGAAGGGGGTAGTGACCTTCCTTCTTGAGGAGAAGCGCCAGCTTGCCCAGCGTCGTCGTCTTGCCGGACCCCTGGAGGCCCACAAGCATGACCCGAAATGGGATATGTGTGATGGCAATGCCTTTGCCGCCCTGTCCTCCAAGCGCCTGCGTCAGCTGTTCGTAAAGAACCTTGACCACCTGATCACCGGGCGTGATGCTCTTGAGGACCTTCTCGTCCAGGCATGCCTCACGCGTCTGAGTGATGAACGACTTGACGACCCGATAGTCGACGTCCGCGCCGAGCAGACCCAGCTTGACCTCGACTAGCGCAGCATCGATGTCTCCCTGTGACAGCAGACCCTTGCGGCGCAGCCCATCGAAGACCCCACCAAGCGCTTTCTTGACGGATTCGAACACTCGGAATGCCTACAGCTCGTGGCTGTTGCGGTTGATCAGCTTCTCGAACAGGGTCTTCAACTCCCCAAGGGTCTGTTCACCTTCCGTGTTGTGTGACTGTGCGCAGCACTGATCGAGTTTGGCCATGATCTTCCGGAACATCACAACGTTCTTCTTGTAGTTTGAGATAAGCTCCAATTTGCTCTCGCAGCGTCTCATGCGCCCAAGTGAGCGACGGATGTGGTCATGGACGGCCTGCCGTGAAATGCGCAAGTTGCGGGCGACCTCCGCGCCGGAGCAGCTCGGCTGGATGTACAGCTCCAGAACGCCGAGCTCCTTCTTGGTGAGCAGCCCCGAGTAGAACTCGAGCAGCTCGCCGATCTCTTCCTTGCGCTTGATCTTCTTCTCGTGACCAGGAGTGATGGACACCTTTTCCTTCGGCTTGCTCTGCATAGTTCAGCTCCTTATCTGCGTGTAGTGGAATAGGTACGTTCTCATTGCTGTTGATGCTTACTCTGACAGCAATATCATGTTCACAATATCGTCTTTGTCAAATGGTTTTATGCTCATAAGTGTTTCACCATTGCAGACCAGCTTGATCGGGATACGCAATTCACGCGCAATGCTCACGATACTGCCGCCTTTCGCGCCGGAGTCGATCTTCGTCAGGATGATGCCCGAGATCGGGATCGCCCGACTGAAGGCGCGGGCTTGCATGAGAGCATTCTCGCCGGTCGTCGCGTCGATGACCAGCAGTGTCTCTGACAATGGCAGGCCCAACTTCGTTTCGATGACGCGCACAACCTTCTGCAGCTCGAACGTCAGGTTCTTCTTGTTCTCAAGCCGACCTGCCGTGTCGATCACCACGACGTCCACGCCGCTCGCTACAGCTTTCTGAAGTCCGTTGAACACGACGCTGGACGGGTCCTGTCCCTCTACCGAACGCATCACAGAAACGCCAACGCGATCAGCAAGGATAGCAAGCTGGTCGACTGCCCCGGCGCGAAAGGTATCGGCCGCAATCAGCAGGACCGAGCGATTCTCCTGCTTGAGCATGGTTGCCAGCTTGGCGATCGAAGAAGTCTTGCCCACGCCGTTGACCCCCGTAACGAGGATGACAGCGGGTGAACCCGTCGTGTGCAGCGTACTGTCCAGGTCAAACACGGAGCTCAGCTTGCCACGGATGCGCTCGATGACCTGTTCTGCCGTGGGACGGCCCAGCAGTCCGCCCTTTCGTACTTCCTGCAGGATGGCCATCGTCGTGTCGACGTCGATGCCGGCATCGATCAGAAGCTCCTCCAGAGCCTCGAAATCTGCCGCCTCGCGGCGAGCGCTTCCGGCCTGCTGCCGCACGGTCTGTGGTGTGGCTGAGGGCACAGACTCCTGTGGCTCGGTTCCGATGTCAAGGAGCTCGATTGGAGCTTCCTCCTCGACCGGCTTGTCCCCACCAAAGAGCTGCTTCACGCGTGAAAGGAAGCTCACAGGCCAGGCTCCCCTCGATGTGGGTGCTCCGAGACAAAAGCCTCAAGGGCCGCACGAGCAGCGTCCTCTTCAGCCTTCTTCTTGGATGACCCACGGCCTTCGCCATACAGGACGCTGCCGATATAGACCAGTGACGTGAACACGTCCGATCCGTCCTCGCCCCGCGCGACCTCCGTATCATACGACGGCAGCAGGCGGACGCTCCGCTGCGTCTCTTCTTGCAGGGCTGTCTTGTGGTCCAGGACCGCCCCGTTGTGCAGTTCGCCTATGGCCTTGTGAAACACGATGCTCACAAACTTCTCGGCCGCGTGCATGCCGCTGTCAAAGTAGATGGCAGCAACCAGAGCCTCGAAGCCGTCCGCGAGAATCGCCGGCTTGCGCTCCTCACGCAGCTTGTCCTCGCCCTTGCCCAGCAGCAGATACCTGTCGAGCCCCAGTTCCAGCGCACGCTCATACATGCCCTGCTCTTTGACCAGTGCGGCGCGCATCTTGGACAGGTCGCCCTCCCGGACGTCCGGAAACTCGAGGAACAACAGCTTGGCGACGATGAAGTTCACGACACCGTCACCCACGAATTCGAGCTTCTCGTTCGACGTATAGCTGTGGTGCTCGCTGGCGAATGAGCTGTGCGTGAGAGCGACGACCAGATACCGGAGATTCTTGAATGGGACCGGCAGTGTCTTGTTGAATTCCTCGGTCCGCTCCATCACGAGGGCGCCAGTGAAGTCGTCCTTCGGAACGACGATCCGATGAATAGCGGTCCTGCGAGTCGGGCGAACGCTGTCTGTCATTTCCAGAGTGCCTCCAGCTTCGCCACAAGGCCTTCTTCGCTGACATTCCTGGCGACACGGATGGCGTGATAGATGGCCGTCGCGTCGGACCTGCCATGACAGACGACGCTGATGCCCTTGACTCCCAGCAGTGGGACCCCGCCGTACTGGCTGTAGTCGAGTTTCTCCTTGACGAGTCGCAGATTGCTGTGAGCCAGCGCGCCACCGAGCTTGCCCTTGATGGAGCTGCCGAGAGCCGACTTCATCATGCCAAACAGCGTCTCCGCCGTACTCTCCATGGTCTTGATGAAGATATTGCCGGTGAATCCATCGCTGACCACGACATCCGCGGCATGTTGAAAAGCGTCTTTCGGTTCGACGTTCCCGATGAACCCGGGAGTCTTTGCAGTAAGAAGCTTGTGCGCCTCGATTGCCTGCCGGGACCCCTTCTCGGCTTCCTCTCCGATGTTGAGGAGGCCAACCGTCGGCATCTCCTTGCCCGTAGCGAGGCGACAGTAGACCTGGCCCATGCGCGCAAACTGCAGGATGTTCTCTGGAACACAATCAGCCACTGCTCCGACGTCAACGAAGTAGAACGGCTCACCTGTCACGGACGGTACGGCAGTAGTCAGCCCCGGGCGAAGGACACCACGAATGCGGCCGAGGACAAACAGGGAGATTGCCATCTGTGCCCCGGTACTGCCGGCAGAGACGATCGCGTCGCACTTCTTCTCGGCGACGAGCTGGATGGCCCGATACAGCGACGAGTCCTTGCGCGTCCTCAGTACTTCGGATGGATGGTCGTGGAATGTGATGACCTGGGTCGTCGGGACCACTTCGAACGAGAAGAGCTGACCCTGGCGATACTTAGACAGCTCACGATTGATGGCGACCTCGTCGCCCACGAAGACAACCGTGACACCAAACGCACGGGCAGCTTCTACAGCACCCTTGATAATCTCATGGGGGGCATAATCGCCCCCCATGGCATCGACTGCAACCTTCATACGCTAGGCAGCAGGCTTTTCCTTCTTCTCTTCCTGCTTGACCACGAGCTTGCCATCGTAATACCCACAGTAGGGGCAGATATGATGTGTACGGATGAGTTTGTTGCAGTGCCCACAATGAACAAGAGGGCTATGGTTGTTCCTGAAGCGCATCTTGACTTTGCTGTATCTATTGCCCTTCCTGCTGTGGGTTATTTTCTTCTTCGGGTTTGCCATTCAACTTCCTCCTGATCGAGAATCACTGAACTACAATATTAACGACTTTTCCCTTGATTGCAACGACACGCTTGACAATGTGTCCGGCCGTGTACTTGACAACGTAATCCTGAGCGAGCGCCAGGCTTCCCAGTTCCTCGTCGGTCGAGTCGGAAGGAACGAGCATCGAGCCACGCACCTTGCCATTAACCTGCACGGCAACCTCAACTTCGCTCTCGACAAGCTTGCTCTCGTCCCAGGCGGGCCAGAGCTGTTTGTGAATGCTCCCTTCGCAACCGTACTCCTGCCATAGTTCCTCGGTCATATGAGGGGCAAAAGGGGCCAGGACGGCAAGCAGCTGCCGCATCGCGGTTTGCCACTCAGCCGTCGCCAGCACGGTCTCGTCGTTCCTCACGGTTTCGGAAAGAAAGTTGAAGTACTCCATGAATGCGGCCACCGCGGTGTTGAATTTGAACTTCTCGATGTCCTCAGTGATCTTCCTGATCAACTTGTTGATCTGCAGATCGAGTCTGGGGACACACGCATCCCTCAGAACTTCGTGCGACGCCTCGATCGTACGCTGGGCGAGCTCCCACAGACGCTTCATGAAGCGGTGCGCGCCTGAGATGCCCTCCTTGGACCAGGCGACTTCCTGCTCAAACGGTGCCATGAACAGTTCATACAGGCGCAGGGTGTCGGCACCATATTGCTCGACAACCTCGTCGGGAGTAATGACGTTATGCTTGCTCTTGCTCATCTTCTGCCCGTCGTAGGAAAGCAGCATTCCCTGGTTCATCAGACGAGCGAAGGGCTCAGTGAAGCCAACCAGACCTTCGTCGTACATGACCTTGGTCCAGAACCGGGCATACAGCAGATGCATGACGGCATGTTCTGCGCCACCCACGTACAGGTCGACAGGAAGCCAGTAGTCGATGGTTGCCCTGTCGAAGGGCGCCTTGTCGTTGTGAGGGCTGGTGTACCGCAGCTCGTACCACGAGGAACACGCGAAGCCATCCATGGTGTCCGTCTCGCGCCGTGCTGGTCCGCCGCACACAGGGCATGTTGTTTCCACCCATTCTTTGATGCCGGCCAATGGAGACTCACCCGTGCCGCTTGGTTCATATCCCTGCACGTCGGGCAACACGACCGGCAGGTGACCCTCAGGAACGGGGACCGTCCCGCATGTCGGACAGTGGATCATGGGTATCGGAGCTCCCCAGTAGCGCTGGCGGCTGATGAGCCAGTCACGCATATGGTAGTTGGTCTGCGCCCTCGCAAACCCTTTCGCTTCACCCTCTGCCACCATGACAGCAAAGGCGTCCTCTGTCGTCAGACCGTCGAAGCGGCCTGAATGCACCAGCGTGCCGTGCTCGGAGTACACATCATTCCATGTCGTTGTCTCGTACGCGACGTCCGGCCATCCGATGACCTGACGAATCTGGATGCCATATGAGGTGGCAAACGCAAAGTCACGGCTGTCATGGCCAGGTACGGCCATGATGGCACCCGTTCCATAGCCCATGAGCACATAGTCTGCAATCCAGACCGGGACCTTCTCGCCGGAGAACGGGTTGACCGCGTAGGCTCCCGTGAAGACACCGGTCTTGTCCCTGTCCGTCGACATGCGGTCGATCTCGGTCTTGGTCTTACTGGCCGCGACGTACGCGTCGACCTCGGCATGCTGTTCGCTCGAGACGATCTCATGAATCAGAGGATGTTCAGGCGCCAGCACGAGGAACGTTGCCCCCATGATCGTGTCCAGACGGGTTGTGAAAACTGGTACGGGATGCCGCGAACCGTCGCCGGCCGACACGATGTCGAAGACGACCTCGGCGCCAACGGACTTGCCGATCCAGTTGCGCTGCATGATCTTGATGCGCTCGGGCCAGTCCACCGTATCAAGGTCGTCGGCCAGACGATCGGCGTAGTCGGTAATCCTGAAGAACCACTGTTTCAGCTTCTTCTTCTCCACCGGGGTCCCGCAGCGCCAGCACTTGCCATCCTTCGCCTGCTCGTTGGCCAGGACCGTCTTGCAGCTGGGGCACCACCACTGCTCCGACTCCTTCTCATAGGCAAGTCCCCGTTTGTGCAGAAGCAGGAAGAACCACTGGGTCCATCGGTAGTACTCGGGATCGGATGAGTTGATCTCCCGCTCCCAGTCATACGAGGTCCCGATGAGTTTGAGCTGCCTCTTGAAGTTGGTCGTGTTCTTGATGGTGATCTCGTGCGGGTTCTTCTTCAGCCTGATTGCCTCGTTCTCGGCGGGGAGCCCGAATGCGTCCCAGCCCATGGGGTGCAGGACATTGAAGCCCTTCATGCGGTAGAAGCGGCTGATGACGTCCGTGGGGATATAGTTGCGGCAATGGCCGACGTGCAGGCCGTCTCCTGATGGATAGGGGAAGTAGTCCAGGCAGAAGAGCTTCGGCTTGACCGAGTCCTCTTCAGTCCGATAGGCCTTCTCGGCCTCCCAGAGGTCCTGCCACTTCGGTTCGATGCTATGAGAATCGTATTCTCTCATCGGTCACTCCAATTGTGAATGCCTCAGGTGCCTGGCACCAACGATGTTCACACTTGACGGGTCAGGGCTGCAGCCTCTCCATGTCGCGTGGAAACAGGACAGCCTCGCGCAGATTCGTCAAACCCGTCAACTGCATGATAAACCGCTCCAGCCCGATGGCAAACCCGCCATGCGGCGGCATGCCAAAGCGGAACGTCTCCAGGTAGCCTGCCACTGCTTCCTGGGTCATGCCACGAGACTCCAGTGCCCTGGCATAGTCGTCGAACTTGTTGAGACGCTGCCCACCGGTGACCAGCTCGGTCCCCCGGAACAGGAGATCGAAGGAGTTGGAGTACCTGGGGTCGTCCCCGTTCGGCGCCGTGTAGAAGGGGCGCTTCACCATCGGATACCCCGTAACGAACAGGAAATCGGACTGGAACGTCTCCTTTGCCCACTCGCCCAGCCACTTCTCATGCTGAGGGGCAAGGTCCGGCTCGGCACGGCAATCTTCGCCGTGATGCTCGAAGATCCACTGCTGTGCGTCCGGGAAGTAGACGTGGGGGAAGGTCTCCGGCACCAGCGGCATCTCGACCTTGAGGAGTTCCAACTCCCTCGCGCAATGCGTCGTGAGATAGGAGAGGATCCCCCTGATGACTTCGGTCAGAAGCGCCATGACCGTCGTGTGGTCCTTGATGAATCCCATCTCGGCGTCCATGCTGACGTACTCGTTGAGGTGACGGATGGTCTGATGAGGCTCAGCCCTGAAAACAGGGGCC
>JAPLGJ010000190.1 GCA_026390215.1 Caldisericota bacterium | reverse complement strand
GGACGAGTACGACTGCTACTTCATGGTGGCGGACATGCATGCACTGACGACCAAGTGGAACGAGAGCGGCTCCATCCACGAGTACCGGCGCGACATGGTCCTCGACTGGCTGGGAGCGGGACTCGACCCGCAGAGGTCGGCTATCTTCTGTCAGTCAGACGTACCGGAGCATGCCTATCTGTTCACGCTTCTTGCGATGATCACCCCCGTCTCCTGGGTCGAGCGAAACCCGACCGTCAAGGAAATGATCCGGGACATGGGCCTCAAGGACAACGTGAACCTCGGCCTGTTGAGCTATCCGGTCCTGATGGCCGCCGACATCATGGCGTACCGTGCGGAAGCAGTGCCCGTCGGCAAGGACCAGGTCCCACACCTTGAATTCACGCGCGAACTGGTGCGCACCTTCAACCACACCTACGGCACTGACCTTTTCCCGGAGCCTCAGCCCATCCTGAACGAGTTTCAGATGCTGCCGGGCCTCGACGGACGGAAGATGAGCAAGTCTCTGGAGAACGACATCGTGGTGTCCGACCCGCCCGAAGTGACGGGGAAGCGCATGATGACGGCCTACACGGACCCGTTGAAGGTACGCAGGGACGATCCCGGCCACCCGGAAGCCGGCTGTGTCATCTATCAGTATCACAAGCTGTTTCAGCCGGACACAGCGCCAGAAGCCAAGACTCAGTGTGAACAGGGCTGCCTTGGCTGTGTCGCCCACAAGCGCTCCGTCGCTGTGATGGTCTCGGAGAGGCTGGTCGGGTTCCAGGAGCGCCGTGCCGCCTTTGCCGCCGATCCGCAGTCGGTCGACCGCATCCTGGCAGAAGGCCGCGCAAAGGCCTCGGTGGTCGCGGCCGAGACCGTGCGCATGGTCAGGGAGGTCATAGGGATCTGAACGTGGCGGGCCTGACGGATTCTGTGAACAACCTGAGACTCCTGGGGCGGGCGGGGCGTGCCGACGTCGCCGACATCGTCGTGGAGCGCCTGGTGGACTACTGCAGCATGACCATTCGGCGCGATGCCGGGGTCGAGGAGCATGCCGAGCTCGTCTACATGCTGGCCGATCTTCTCAAGTTGAAGAGCGAGTTTGTCCTCTTTGGGCACGCCGCCTCGCAGGAGAGATCCCTGCTCGAAGGGATCAGAGCGCTGGATGAGGCGGGGTTGTACGCCAGGCCCATCATCGAGGTCCTTCAGGAAGTGAACGCGGACAGAGCCCCATACAAGAGGCCGAATGTCCGGACGACGCTGCCTCCAGCGGAGGAGCAGACGGGTGACGAGGTGTCGGACGCTCTCCTCGAGGCACTTGCGCGCATCGTCGAACGGGTCGCGGCGCGCCAGCCCGTCAGGAGCGAGAATCAGCGACCGGTCTATCTGAGCCTCCAGCAGGTCATGCGGGAACTTCGGACACTGCTGCAGGAGAGGGGAACGATGCTGTTCGAGGACATTTTTGACTCATCTGACTCGAGGGAGCGCGTGGTATTGAGCTTTCTGGCGATTCTCATCCTGACCAAGATGGGGGTCCTCCACATTGCTCAGCAGAGTCGGTTCGAGGGTATTGCCGTCGCATACGTGGGGAAACCAGATGACTGAACGCAGAGAGAGTCAGGAATTCATTACGGGGCTGGAGCTTCAGGCCGCGAAGCAGCGACTCGAGGCCATCCTGTTTGCGGCTGAGGGGCCTGTGGGCGTCCGCTATCTGGCGCGTCGGGCAGGACAGAGCTGCCCGGCGACCCGGCGTCTTCTGGAAAGTCTCCAGGCCGACTATGCGAATCGAGGCGTCCGTCTCGTTCAGGACGGCCAGAAGTACTGCTTTTCGGTGCCAGACAAGCTCACGCCTGAGCCATCTCAGCCCAGACCCAAGGTCGGTCTCTCCAGGCAGGCCATGGAGGTTCTTGCCCTCATCATTACGAAGGGAGCGCTGACACGCAAGGAGATTCTCCAGCTTCGCGGAGTCACGAGCGACAAGGCTCTGGTCTCGCTCCTCGAACGCAAGCTCCTGACGACAAAACGGGATTATCTGAAGAAGGTTCTCGTGTACGACCTCTCGGAGGAACTGCTGGAGCGGTGGGGATTCACGTCCCGGGAAGAGCTGCTGCAGGAAATCGAATCACGACGCCGAGGCTTGTAGGAACCGCTCTTCCGCCATTGCCAGCTCCTCGAACAACTCGTCCCGTCGTACCTGCAGCTCGTGAATGTGCACCGACAGCGAAGCGATATCGCTTCCCTGCATTGCAGGCCCTTCTTCCTGCAGTCTCCGGGTGAGGTCGGCCTGTTCCTGTTCGATCTCGCCAATCTGGCGCTCGAGAAGCCGTACGTGAGCCTGAAGGGCCACGAGCCTGTTGTGTGACGTCCGCATGGACCTCGCAGTGTCCTGGACTTCCGGGCGACCAGATGGCAGGGTGCGGCCGGGACGGTCGTTGAAGAGCCCCTGCCGGTTTGTCGAGTAGTTTCCCTCCAGCACCGACACGTGGCTGCGTTCGATAAGGACGACGCGGTCGGCGACAGCGTCGATGAATGTCCGGTCGTGCGAGACGAACAGGACTGTCCCCTCGAACGCCCGGAGCGTCGAAGCGAGCGACTCCCGCGTCTGGATGTCCAGAAAGTTCGTCGGCTCGTCAAGGATGATCATGTTGGCCGTTTCGGTGGAAAGCAGGGCCAAGAGAAGACGCTGCTTCTCCCCACTGCTCATGGCCCCGGTCTGCTGGTCCATCTGGTCGGCGGAGAAGCCAAAACTGCCGAGCAGGGCCTTGACCTCCGAGATGAGCATCTGCGGTCGGCGGGCCGTGATCCATTCCATGGCAGTCTCTTTGTCGAAGAGCGTGTAGTTCTGAGGAAAGAAGGAGTACCGCACGCTCGGTCCCCAGTAGATGTCGCCGGCCTCCGGCACGATCTGCCCCATCGCTATGCTCAGCAGTGTCGACTTCCCGGCCCCGTTGCGGCCAAGGATGGCCACATGCTGGCGCGAGAGGATCGTAACGTTTGCCCTGCTGAGAATCGCATGGTCGCCGTACGACTTGCTGACGTGCTCGAGACGCAGAGCGATCTCTCCGCTCTCTCCCGTGTTGCGGAGCCGCACGTGGACGCGTTTGCGGGTGGAGGCGGGTTCAGTCTGGACCTTCGTCTTGAGTCGTTCCATGGCTTTCTCGCGTGACGCAGCCTGGCTTGCGCGTGTCCCGTACCGATACTTCTCCACGTACTGCCGCATACGCTCGATCTCCCGCTTGAGCTCAGCATCATGCTGGGCGCGGTCGGCTGCTTCGGCGTCCCTGACCCGGACGTAGTCGGTGTACCCACCGCTGAAGAGGCGCAGAGCCCCGTTTTCGATGACGAGCAGCTTGTTGCAGACCTGGTCCAGAAACCAGGCGTCGTGTGATGCCACCAGGACGGTGGCCTGCAGCCCCTTGAGCTGGCGCTCGAGCCACTGTACACCGGGAATGTCCAGGTAGTTGGTAGGCTCATCCAGCAGCCAGATGTCCTTGGTGTCGCTGACCAGCCGGGACAGGCGCAGCCGTGAGGTTTCTCCGGCACTCATCGTCCCAGCAAAACGATCAAGGTCCTCTGCAGCGAACCCAAGGCTGGAGAGTGCCTTGTTCATGCTGACGATGTAGTCGTAGCCACCCTGTGCCTCGAACCGCTCGGTTTGCCGGGCGAGCTCGACGAGATACGCATCCGTCTCAAGAGTCGTGGAAAGAAGGCGTTCCAATTCGCGGATGCGTGCATCCTGGACACGGAGGTGCTCGAACGGCTCAGCGACAATCTGGCGAGCGGTACGCTCGGGGTCCACCGAAACAGCATCGATGAAGCAGACGCTGTCCCCACCGGTCATCTGGACCGACCCGGCATACTCGTCATCAGCCCCGGCCAGGATGCGGAGGAGCGTCGTTTTGCCGCTTCCGTTGGGGCCGATGATACCGACCTTGTCTCCGGCACCGACGGTGCAGTGCTGAGACCGGAACAGGAGGCGATCGCCGTACATCTTCTCAAGGTTCTCCAGTATCAGCGGCATGGTGTCGGGGACATCCTATCAGTTTACAGGTTGCCCGTTTCACGTATCATGATGTGCGATACAGAACGTGGCTCAAATGTAGTATAGCAGCGAAATTGCAGGAGCACCAACGAACCTGTCATGATCAGCAGCCCGGAGGAACCATGAAAACGACAGTGACAATCGAGCGACTCATCTCCCGGCCGGTCTCCGTGGACGGATCCTTTGCCCTGCCAGTCAGCAAGCTCAAACAATTCGTCAGCGTCGTCTGGAGCATACCCTTCTACACGACGGCCGAGTCTCACAAAGTCATGCCCCTTCTGGCTGTGGAGATGAACGACCTGAACCCGGACCGCAACTGGTGGAAGAAGAAGTTCCCCGGCGCGAACCCCTTCTTTCATCATTGTTCCTTCCTGCAGTACTACGTTGCCCACAGGGATGGAAAGCCGGTCGGACGCATCGCCGGGTTCATCGACCGTTCCTACCATGAGTCCGCGGTACACGGTGAGGTTGGATGGATTAGTTTGTTCGAGTCATTCGACGATGACGAGGCTGCAGCGGCATTGCTGGCCGCGGCGACTGAAGATCTCCAGCGGGGCGGGGCGGTGAAGATCATCGGCCCGGCACGCTTCAACGCCAACGGCGAGGACGGTCTTCTGATCGATGGGTTCGACAAGCACCCCATGGTCATGGAGGCGTACCAACCCCCGTACTACACGCGCTTCCTGGAGCGGTGGGGAGTCAAGGAAAACGACTGGTATGCATTTCGCATGACACACGAGAGTGCTTCTCCGTACATGGAGCGCCTCGAGAACATGCGAAAGCGAGGGCAGGACCTCGAACAACGCCTTGCGCGACAGGGCCTTGCCGTCAGATCTGTCAAGATCAGCGATTGGGCGAACGAGGTGGCCCGCATCAAGACCATCTATAACACGGCATGGGACACCAGCGTCCACCCGCAGTTTGAACGGTTTTCCGAAGAGGAGTTCGACTATCTCGCGAGCGGACTCAGGATGATTGCCATCGAAGACCTGGTCTTCGTGGTCGAAGACGTGACGAAGCCGAATCATCCTGTCATTGGTATGGCTGTAACGCTGCCTGACCTCAACGAGGTCGTCGAGGAGTATGACCGGTTTCACCCAGCGTACGTCCCCAGTGACCACATCTATGGGTTGTCTGATGTACGGCGTGATCTGGGGATCTTCAGGCTGCTCAGGCATCGCGTCAGACACCGGAACTTCAAGGGGGCCCGCGTCTTCGTCCTTGGCACGACGCGCAAGAAGAATGGTATCGACGCCGTGCTGTATGAGAAGACCTACCTTGCCGGCATGAACATGGGAATCCAGTTTGGATCAGGGTCGCAGGTTGCGGATACCAACCCCGAGATCTCGGTTCCACTCTCACGTATGGGCAATGCCGAGATCACGTGGAGAGTCTACCGCCACACACGTAGTCTTGGCAACTCGGGGTCGGATACTGAGGCATAAAGCCACCATAGCAGCAACTGTGGTGCCGGGAGTGGGAATTGAACCCACACAGTGCTACCACCGCGGGATTTTAAGTCCCGTGCGTCTGCCAGTTCCGCCATCCCGGCAGGGATGCCTGGATAGAAAAATGGAGGCAGCACCCGGATTCGGACCGGGGTATGAGGGTTTTGCAGACCCTTGCCTTACCACTTGGCTATGCCGCCTCTGGAGCGGAAGACGGGATTTGAACCCGCGACACTCGGCTTGGGAAGCCGATGCTCTACCCCTGAGCTACTCCCGCACGATCACGTACTCGAGTATTCTACACGGCGCGGAGACTTCTGTCAAGCTTGGCGCAGGTGCTCCCAGCCTTGTAACAGGGGACAGCCGTAGTTGTTGTAACAGGGGACAGCCGTAGTTGTTGTAACAGGGGACAGGCGCCCTACGTGAGTTGACACGCCTCGTGAAGGTCCTGTGAGTCTTCTGCAGCCAGACGCGCGAACGCTGCCGCTGCGTCGACGGTGTGACTGTCTACGGGCCGGGAATGCCGGCGCAAATATGCGAGCGTCTGCGCAAGCGCGCGCAGCATAGCCGCTTCGAGACTGCTGAACAGCAGAGAACGTACTTCCTCGACGCCGGTGAAATGGCGGGCCGATTCACAGTAGTCGGCAAGGAACATGATCATCGCGAGTCGGTCCATGTGGGGCGCGCCCGTCGTGTGCACAGCGATTGCCTGAAGAATCTGGGGGTCATACACACCGAAGTCGCGCCGAGCGATCAGCGCCCCGACGGGAGCATGGAGGACAACTGGGGCGGCCGTCCCGGCCATCTCACGAGCCAGAGGGTCATCGGTGTCCTCGGCCAGCCCGAGCAGGGCAGCGTCGGGCTCATCCCTCACGATGTCGTGCAGCAGAGAAGCGACGCTGGCCTTCTCCTCAGATACTCCCCAGAAACGGGCAAGTCTCACTGCCAGTGTCTCCACGCGGAGCGTGTGCTCCAGACGCTTCTTCGATACGCGCCCAGCGACGAGACCGACGAGGGTATCTCTCTCCTGGGGTGTCACGGAGCTCTGTACAATCGGCGTTCTGCAATATACCCGGCGACCGACGGGGGTACGAGGCCCTCGACCGAGAGACCCTGCTGCAACCGGCCACGAATCAGGGTTGACGACAGGCTGTCGAACGGGTTGATATCGAACAGAGCCCTGGCATGGACTTCCGGGCTGACCGGACGATGCCTGCCGGCGCGTGGGACGAACCACAGTTCGACCTGGTCCAGGATGTCCTGGTACCGATGCCACTGCGGGAACGCAACAAGCTGGTCCTCCCCGAGCAGCAGTGCAGGCTTGTCTCCACCCAGCGACGGGCGGAGTCCTTCGAGCGTGTCCACGAAGAAGGACGGCCTTGGCTCACGGCTCAATTCGATCTCGGAGATGACCACGTCAGGCACCCCTGCGAAGGCTAGCCGAAGCATTGCCACACGATCGGCGGCGGATGCGGAGAGGCGCTTGTCGAAATCCGGATTGGGAAGCCCCGTGGGGATGAGCATAAGGATGGAAGGAGCCATGAGGCGCAGGGCCTCATGGCCGACAAAGACGTGACCAGCATGGACAGGGTCGAACGCCCCCCCATACAGAACGGTCTTCATCTCTTCTTGGTTGTCTCTTCTCCCAGAGTGAAGACACGGCCGCCGATCATGACGTTTTGTCCGTCGTGAGCCCCCTTCTTGCGGAGAGCCTTCTCGACGCCGATCTTGCGCATCCTCTGGTCCAGGAGTGTGACCTGAAACGGCTTCTCGAAGTCGGTCGTGTGGACGATCCTGTCGAGATAGCGTCCCGACGCAGAGAGCATGCCGTCGGGAAGCCGGGAGATGCCAAATGTCTCATCAGACGGCTTCAGCTTGTAGATCCGCGTCACCTGTTCGCGGGGAGGAACCGGCGCAGACTGCACGAGGGCCAGTCCACGTTCGATGACGGCGTCGATGCCTGTATTCTCCAGGGCGGAAATCATCAGAGGCGAGGCCCCCTCATGGACAAAGCGCGTGCGGATCCCCGTCCGCTTCTGTGGAGAGATCACGTCGATCTTGTTGACGACGATGAATTGAGGCTTGCCTGCAAGCTGCTCACTGTACTGTTCCAGTTCGCGGGTGAGCAGGTGATACGCCTGGACCGGGTCGGGATCGGACGAACTTCCGTCAACCAGAAACAGCAGAACCCGACTGCGTTCGATGTGAGCCAGGAACTTGTTGCCAAGGCCCCGACCGTCGGCCGCCCCTTCCACAAGCCCGGGGATGTCCGCAAAGGTGACGCGCTCACCGTCTGGCGAGAACGCAACGCCCAGGTTCGGGGACAACGTCGTGAAGGGATAGTCGGCAATCTTCGGGTGAGCTGCGGACAGCTTGCTGAGCAGTGTGCTCTTGCCCGCGTTAGGAAAACCAACCATGCCGACGTCGGCAAGAATCTTCAGGCGCAGCCTGATCCGACGTTCCTGTGCAGGGATGCCCTCTTCGGAGTAGCGCGGGGCACGGTCGACGGACGTGGCAAACGCCGCGTTGCCCCTGCCACCGCCTCCGCCACGGGCTACGGTGACAGTCTCGCCCTCGTCGACCAGGTCAGCCAGGACTTCCTCTGAGACAATATCCGTCAGGACCGTTCCCAGCGGGACCAGGATGGTGACATCCAGTCCATCACTGCCGTGCTTGTTGCGCCCGGCGCCCGGCTCTCCAGCCTGAGCCCTAAACGTCCGCTTCTTTGCAAAGAACTGAAGGCTCGAGTAGCGGGCGGTGGCAACAAAGATAACGTCTCCGCCTCTGCCGCCATCACCGCCATCCGGCCCGCCCTTCTCAACATACTTCTCACGGCGGAAGCTCATTGCTCCGTTCCCGCCGTGTCCCGAGGTGACTCGGACGATGACCTCATCGACAATGCGGTCAGCTGAGTCTCTAATGAGAATGCTCCCTTTGTGGGCTAATTCGCCTGCTCAGGAACAGGAAGCTCGGGAACGGGCAGCACGTGAACGCGCTTCACTGTCTTGAGCGACTCGAACTTCACGGTCCCGTCGATGACAGCGAACAAGGTATAGTCACGGCCCATCATGACGCCCTTGCCGGCTTTGAAGTGCTCGCCGCGCTGACGCACGATAATGTTGCCTGGCCGAACGACTTGACCATCATAGAGTTTGACACCGAGGTACTGCGCGTTGCTGTCCCGCCCGTTACGTGACTTGCCGCCTGCTTTCTTGTGTGCCATTGTTCACCACCCCTCTTACCCGATCTCCGTGATCTTCACGTAGGTCGATGTTTGTCTGTGCCCTATGAGCTTCTTGTGCGTCGTCTTGTTCTTGTAGGTGAAGACCCGGACCTTGCGGTCGCGCGTAGTACGAACGATCGTACCGGTCACCTTCGCGTCCAGAACGTAGGGCTTGCCGATTTGAGTGCCGGCGTCAGTGGTGACGACGAGGACTTTGTCGAACACGATCGGCGTGCCGGGTTCACTGGCGATCTTCTCCATCTTGACGGTCTCGCCGAGCTCGACCCGATACTGCCTTCCTGCTGCTTCAATAACAGCGTACATAGACTACCTCCACGAGGAATTGCTCGGTCGAGGCGGCCTTTCGGCACTTAGGGAACCCGACCAATGCAAAGAAAGTATACGGCATTCGAGGCCCCTGTCAACCGTTCACAGCTTGAAATCGGGCCTCTCCCGAGTAGTATAGCAGGTGTGAAAACGATCATGATCGCAGGGCTGGGCAACCCGGGGCCTGAATACGACGAGACACGGCATAACGTAGGCTTCATGGCCCTCGACGCTATCGCACATTCGTTCAAGGTGCGCAGGTTCAACCACAATCGACTGGCGCACTGGGCTGCCGTCGACCTGGTTCTCTGCGACGGATCGGAACCTGTCAGAGTAGTGCTGGTGAAGCCTCAGACCTTCATGAACAGTTCAGGCGTCGCAATCGCTCCAATGATGAAGGAACGCAACATCCTTCTCGAGAATCTCATCGTGATCCATGACGAGATGGACTTGCCGGTCGGCACCGTCAGAGTGAGCTTCAACGCCACAGCCGCAGGTCACAACGGGGTCCGGTCGATTGCCGACAACTGCGGTGGCAAGGGATTTATCCGGGTCCGCGTCGGCATCGAAAAGCCACGCAGCAAGGGCGGTGTCATCGATTTCGTGCTGTCGCGGTTCTCGAGGTCCGAGTGGCCGTCTATCATCGACGTCATTGCCCAGTCGCCGACTGTCGTCCGGACCATCGTCTGTGACGGACTGATGGCCGCGCAGGCCGTGTTCAACCACAAGGTGGCCAAGGACTGATGCAGTCTGGTTCCTTCGACCTGCTGCTGCAGCAGGCACGGGCCAGCACTCCGGAACTGTTCGCCAGATTCTCACATCTGCTGGAACAACCCGGCTCCATCACCGTGTCCAGTCCATCGAGCGGCTATCGGCAACTGCTGCTGGCGGCACTGGTCACCGTCTGCCCCCGACCCCTCGTGGTCATCTGTCCAAGCGTCGACCGTGCGGAGGAACTGTCCTCGATGGTCCGTGGGATGTCGGGTGCCACCTCCAGCATGCGCCCCTTCGTGGTCCTTCCCGAGCTGGGGGTCGAGATCATGGAGTACACGCAATACTCACGTCCACTGTCGTTCGCCCGGGCCCGAGCCCTCGATCAGATCTATGCCCATGCGGAGACCGTCGTGTTCACGACGGCCCAGGGGCTCATCGACCCGTCCATACCCTCTGGCGATTTCACAGAGCTGGTTTCCACCCTGACCGTCGGGGACCGCATCATCCCGCACTCGCTGGCGCGCCACCTCCTGCAGATGGGGTATGAAGGGGTTTCGTCGGTCACCGAGATGGGCCAGTTCAGCATGCGCGGCAACGTGTTCGACCTGTACTCGCAGGTTGGAGACTACCCGGCGCGCATTGTGCTCGAAGGCAATGTCATTAGCCGTATCAAGCTCTTCAACCCCATGACACAGCAGTCAGTCGAGCCGGTATCATCTGTCGGACTCCAGCCGCCGTACCCCGTCCTGCTGGACCGGGAGGCCCGTCAGAGCTTCGCCGCCCTGGCTGCGGAACGTTGGAAGAAGGAGCGCGAGACCAGTGAAGGAAGTGAGGAACAGGATGCAACGTTTTTCGAGGACCTCGAATCCTTCATATCGACGACGAACAGCAGAGGGGTCAACTACTTTCTTTATCAGTATGCAGATCCGGAGCGCATATGCGGAGGCCTTGCCCGCCTGCTCGGACCTCGTGCCGTAGCACTCTTTGCAGACGTCGATCCTGAAGCCGAACTGAAACAGATCTTCGACTCTGCCCGGGAACTCTATGACCGGACCATTCAGACTGGCTTCGTGCCATCGTCCAGCGCGCTCGACCAGGTGGAGCAGACGGCCAGACGGGCCCTGGGTGGTTTTGGACGGTCGATTTTCCTCACCTCTACGTCGACCCAGGACGCCCTGATGCCTGTCTCCCGCGAGCTGCCGCCACTGACGCTGTCGGGTTCCTTCAGCGAGTACCTGGGGCTTCACGCCCCAGGAGAGACCGCCATCGACGTCGTTTCATGGAATCCCGACAAGGCTCGGCATCTGGTGATGGATACGGTCGAGGACCCTGGTATCATGGCAAGGATTGCCGTCATCAAGGGCTCCCTGTCGGTGGGGTTTGCCGCAGAGCGATTCATGGTTTTGACAGACAGGGAATTGTTCCCGAGGGCCACGATGAGTCCCAGGAAGACGACCCGTTTCTCGCAGGCCATCTCGCGTCTCGAGGACCTGCACGAGGGCGACTACGTCGTCCACCGGGACTATGGTATCGGCGTGTTCAGGAGCATGACCGCCATGACGGTCGACGGCGTCACCCGGGACTATATCTCCCTGGAGTATAAGGACCATTCATTGCTCCACGTGCCTGTGGAACGTCTGGGGTATCTGGAGAAGTATGTCGGGGACCGGACGGAGATTACCCTCGACGAACCGGGATCGAGAAAGTGGAAGAGGGCGCGCAAGGAGGCTGCAGAAGATGCCCGGCGCATCGCCCACGAACTGCTCGAGACAGCGGCCAAACGCCACGCGCGCGAGGGCTATATGTTCAAGCCGAATCCAGAGCTGGAGGTACCGGTCGTCGACGCCTTCGCCTACGAGTTGACGCCAGACCAGTCCAAGGCCATCGCCGACGTCCTCAGCGACATGGAGGCCGGCAAGCCGATGGATCGTCTGGTGTGCGGGGATGTCGGTTTCGGGAAGACGGAGGTCGCCGTACGGGCGGCGGCACGTGCGGTCGCGAATGGCAAACAGGTCGCCGTCGTCGCTCCGACGACCATCCTGGCGATGCAGCACTTCCGCAACCTGGAGGAACGCTTCGAGCCAATTGGGTACAAGGTTGCGCTGTTCTCGAGGATGGTAGGCTCCAGGGAACTGGCGGCCGACCGCAAGCTCCTGCACGAAGGCCGTGTCGACATCGCTGTCGGAACGCACAAGGTCCTGAACATGGCGGGGGACTTCAAGGACATCGGCCTCATGATCGTGGACGAGGAACAGCTCTTCGGCGTTCTGGACAAGGAGAAGATCAAGAAGATGAAAGCTGAAGTCGACGTGCTGACTCTCAGCGCTACACCCATCCCACGCACGCTGGAATCGTCGATTGTCGGTATCCGGGACATTTCCCTCATCAACACGCCCCCGGTGGGCAGGTATCCCATCAGGACGTTCCTGATGCCCTTCGACGAGGAGCAGCTGACACGGGCTGTCCGCGCTGAATTGGCACGTCACGGGCAGGTATACTTTGTCCACAACCGCATCCTGGACATCGAGGGGCGGTTTGCGCTACTGTCCCGCCTGTTTCCGGAGGCACGTATCGCGGTAGCGCATGGGCAATTGAGGAGCGAGGTCCTGGAACAGATCATGCTGGACTTCTACGAAGGCAAGTATGACATCCTCCTGTCGACCACCATCATCGAAGCGGGACTCGACCTCCCCAACGTGAATACGATCATCATCGACGAGGGAGAGCGCTTCGGACTGGCCCAGCTCTATCAGCTGCGTGGCAGGGTGGGCCGTGCGGAGCGTCATGCCTATGCCTATATCTTCCATTCCCACGGCGTCCTGCGTGAATCAGCGGCTTTCAAGCGTCTTGAGGCTATTGCCTCGGCCGTTGACTTCGGTGCCGGCCTGCAGGTCGCCCTCAAGGACCTGGAGCTGCGTGGCGCCGGTGACGTCCTGGGCGTGAAGCAGAGCGGCCGGTTCTCAGACGTTGGGTACCACATGTTCCTCTCCATGGTCGAAGACGAGATCATGAGAGTACGGGGCCAGTATGCGGAGCCTGTGGCGAAGCCCGTGATCATTCTTGGGATGTCCGCCTTCATCCCTGAGTCGTATGTGGCCGACGCAGGAGAACGGCTGGCGCTCTACAACACTGTCGAACGGGCTGGCATGCAGGAACTGACAGCAGTCGAAGAGCGGACCGTCGACCGCTATGGAGCTCTTCCTCCTGATGTTCTGGGGATCTTTGCGCTGAAGCGCCTCGAACTGGCGCTGATTCCCCTTGGCGTGTCGTCCGTCAAGGAGTCGGGCCAGGCGCTTGTTCTGGAATTTGCCAGCCAGGAAGCAGCCACGCGGTTCCTTCGCGCGCACGTCGACCAGGTCACCCATGCCCGAACCGTGCGGGACTCGGTAGTCCTTCCCGTGAGGGACGGCCAGAAGCCGCTCTCACTGCTTTCAGGGTTGCTTTCGGGACCGGAGACAGTACACTGAAGCAATGGAAGAATATGAGATACGCGTCATCAGTAAGCCGGACCCAAACCTGCAGTCAGCGTTTGATAGGGGACAGCACGTTGCCTGGGCAGTGCCGGCTGGAACGGATGCTTCGGTCTACGCGTCTGCCTCCAGCATCCGGTTTCTGCCAACCTCAGCCCGAACACTGCTGGAACCGGTAGAGGCTATCGGTTTCCTGACATGGATACATTTTGCGGGTCGGCACTATGGCACAATCGTCTGCCTGTGTCCTGTCGATATGGCATCTGTCGTTGTGGGGCTTCTCGGCCGGCTGCCCGGGCTGTCGCACGCTCCGGCGATCGAGACTGACGACCTGAGCCGGGAGGCGGCACGCCTGGCCGACGTTCTCTGGCCGCTCGTCGGCACCGAATATACGGCTCTTGAGGAATTCAGGCTGCTCATTGCGGAGTTGCGCCAGAAGTGCCCATGGGACCGCCAGCAAACGCATGTGTCGCTTCTGGATACGCTTCTGGAAGAATCCTACGAGGTCGCTCTCGCCATACAGAGGGGCAGCGCCGATAACTTGGAAGAGGAGCTCGGGGACCTGCTGCTGCAAGTGTTCATCCAGTCGGAGATCGCCCGTGAGGAAGATGGCTTCGACATCTGTGACGTGGTTCGGACCGTCGACGAGAAGCTGACATTCAGGCATCCGCACGTGTTCGGCAGTGTTTCGGCGGCATCGAGCGACCAGGTGCTGGAGAACTGGCAGAAGCTCAAGGCCCAGGAGGGTCGGAAGAGGCACTTTGTCGACAGCGCAAAACTCCTGTCGTCCATCGAAAACGCGCTGCTGTCCCAGGAGACCGCCCGTTGCGAGGGGTTCGATTTTGAGTCGGCGGAGCAGGCCTATGGCAAGCTGCTCGAGGAGTCCCGCGAGTTGGGGCAGGAACTGAACGCAGCGTCCAGGGACGAGCACGCAGTGGCTATGGAACTGGGGGACGTCCTCTTCTCTGCACTCAACGTCGCCCGGCTGTCGGGTGTCAACCCTGTCAAGGCTCTGCACCACTCATTCGACAAATTTCGCAACCGATACGATCGCGTCCGTGCGTATGCAACACAGCAGGAAGTCGACATAGCGACAGCATCTCCCGAGGAGTTGGACCGCCTATGGCAACTGGCGAAGAACGCTTAGACGACCGTCTCCCGACGGTGGGGACGCACGGTGACCAACGCGAGCCTGTCCGGTTGAGCCCGGAGGATCGCGCCGTCAGTCAGCCCGATAGTGCTGCTGGACTTTCTCAACCTCTGCCGCCGGCGCCCGATCGTCCTGAGATTACCAACGTCTGGAGCATCGTCTGGAAGCTTCTGGGAGCACTTGCATTCGGAGCACTCGGTTTCTTCGCTGTCTCACTCATTTCGCATCAGATGAATATCGTGAAGGTGGTGAGGTCTCTCAATCCCCGCTATATCCTGGCGGCCCTGGTCCTCATCTTCTTCGAAATCGTCTTCCAGGCACTTCGATTACAGGCAATCGTCCGCTCGGTCGGCCTGCGAATCACGTTCCGCACTGCCATGCGCAACATCCTCGTGGGGGAGTTCTTCGCCAGGTTGATGCCGTTCGCGGCGGGCGGAGGTGAGCCGGCCCAGATCTTCATGCTGTTCAAGGACGACTCGATCAACGTGGCAGATTCGACGATGGTGTTCGCCATCAAGGCGATTCTCGCGGGTGTTTCCCAGATGGCCATTCTCGTTCTGGTGCCAGTCTGGCTGTTCTTCTCTGGCCAGAGCCTGGATGTCGGCAATCGTTTCCGTCTCGTTCTGTATATCGGTACAGCTGCCTACGTGGCCAACTTCGCCCTGCTCGTGTTTTGCCTGATTCGGCTGGAGTGGATCAATGACCGCATCGAGAGGCTGGTAGAGAGTCCGACACAGACGCTCAATGGGCCAGGAAGATTCTGGCAGCGGCCGGCGCGCCGTGTGGAGAAATTCGTCAAGGAAGCCCTGCGCGCGCGCGAGACGGCCGCCAAGGCCAATCGAGCAATGCTTGCCGCAGGCTTGGCCTACAGCTTCGTCTCCTGGGGTCTCATCGTGCTGACGCCGATCCTCCTGCTGTATGGTCTTGGCGTCGCATCGTCGATAACCCAGATTATTGTGGCAACCCTCATCTATTACCTTGCCGTATCCTATTTTCCCACCCCAGGCGCTTCTGTCGGAGCCGAGCTCGGGGCCGTGGCCCTGTTTGCGGCGTTCGTTCCGAACGGCATCCTGGGGGCCTTCATCCTGATCTGGCGCTTTTTCGATCACTATGTCAAGATGGGCGCCGGCGGCATCACAGCCATCGGCGAATTCGTGCTGAGGCCAGCTCGTCGTCGCAGACAGCGTCGACAGGCGGAGAAGGGCGCCAGCGCACAGGAGGAGACGAACAAGCCATGAAGAAGAGAGCGATCGTCATTGTTCTGGACAGCGTCGGCATCGGCGAAGCCAAGGATGCGTTCATCTACGGGGATGGTGGTTCGGATACCCTTCGTCACATCTACAAGAGCGTGCCGGGCTTTCGTCTCCCTCATCTCGAGGAACTTGGCCTGAAGTATCTGCTCGACCTGCGCTTCGACAGCCCGGTGGGTTCCTTCGGGATCATGGAGGAGAAAGCCAGGGGGAAGGATTCTGTGAGCGGTCATTGGGAGATGATGGGACTGACACTGACAAAGCCGTTCCCCACGTATCCCAACGGGTTTCCGCCTGAGGTCATTGAAGTCTTCGAAAAGCGCTTCAGTACAAAGGCTCTGGGCAACCGCCCTGAGTCCGGGACGACAATCATCGCAGAACTGGGCGAGGAGCATATGCGTACCGGCTATCCGATCGTCTATACGTCCGCCGACTCCGTGTTCCAGATTGCAGCCCACGACGAGGTCATCCCCCTGGACAAGCTGTATGAGATGTGCGAGATCAGCCGACGCGAGATTCTTCAGGGTGAACACCTGGTCGGTCGGGTTATCGCGCGTCCGTTCACCGGAACGCCCGGGAATTTTGTGCGAACGGCCGCCCGGCACGACTATACCGCTCAGCCTCTGGGCCCCACCACCCTGACTCAGGTGAGCAAGGCCGGCATGGACGTCATCGGCGTCGGCAAGACCTACGACTTGTTTGCGGGTGAGGGGTTCACCCAGCATTTCCACACCGAGAACAACGAAGAAGGGATCCAGAAGACGATCGAGCTGGTCAAGGCCAACAACTGGGAAGGGCTGCTGTTCACCAACCTCGTCGACTTTGACATGCTCTTCGGCCACCGCCGCAACGCGGCTGGCTATGCCACCGCCCTGGAACGCTTCGATGAAGCGGTCCCCGAGTTGCTGAGGTCGATGAAGCACGACGATATCCTGTTCATCTCTGCCGACCATGGCTGCGATCCGACGTTTACAGCGCATACGGACCATACACGTGAATACGTGCCCGTTCTCGCGTACTCGCCCTCGCGCCGTGGGGGAACGTACCTGGGAGTCCGCGAATCCTTTGCCGACCTTGGAGCCACCGTGGCGGAGTACCTCGGAGTCCCGCCTGTCGGCGGTGCCAGTTTTCTTGCGGATATTTCCTAGGCTGGTGCAGGAATCCCGAGGATTAGCGGCCCTGTGAGCGGCGGAGGCAGTCCGGCGGAATCAGATACGTGGAAGGAGCTCCTGCGGGGTCTAGTACGCCTGGAACTCAAACGCGGCTGTCAGGACGACGCTGCCGTAGGCGGGTTTGCGCGGCTGGCCCTGGCGACGGTGAAAGACTCTTGCACGCCAGCACAGCATGTAGCGGAGCAGGGTGTAACGAACGAGCTGCGGTCTCTGCTGGTTGACTATCAGTTCCTGCCGAAGCGCGAGCGGACAAACCGGTGCAGCGCGCTTCTTGCCCTATTGGAAAGCTCGACGCCTTGGGCTGCAGGGTCGCCACTGCAGGGAAGCGCGTCTGCGACGTGTGCGCCGCCTTCGCCGAAGCCTGTGTCCGACAGCATGAACGCATTGCTGGAGGTGCTCGAGAAACCGGTATCCACATTGTGGGGGGTGGGACCTCGCGTTCAAGAGGTCATGGCGAAACTCGGGGTGGCCAGCATTGCCGACCTGCTCCAGCATGCGCCCAAGGGCTACCTCGACCTTCGCTATCCTACGGAGGTGTCGCGCGAGTCGCTTGGACAGATGGTCCTCATCAAAGCGCGGCTGCAGTCGGCTACAGAGATCCGCCGAAAGGTCCTGCTGGTCAAGGCGACAGCCAGGGACCCCGGTGGACGCGTGTTCCACCTCGTCTGGTTCAACAACCGGTTCGTGAGGAGCAGACTGCAGGCCGGACACGACTACGACTTCTACGGAAGACTGGAGAATTCGTTCGAAGGGGCTCAGCTGATGCAGCCGGCTTTTGAGGAATCGGGAACACCGGCTGCCCAACTGCACATGAACCGGATCGTACCGCTCTATCACCTTACGTCGGGCGTCACCCAGAAGGGATTGCGGTCTCATATGTGGCGTGCTGCAGGCCGGATACCCTCTGTGGCCGCCGAGTATCTGCCACGGGACGTGGCTTCGCGTTTCCAGCTGCCTGACCTTGCCTGGAGCTACCGCTCCCTGCACTTCCCCACCGATGAAAACGAGGCAGAAAGGGCACGCGGGCGGTTTGCATTCGATAGTCTGTTTCTCTTTGAACTCAGAGTGCTGATGCGCAGGCACGTCGAACAAGATGTTCTGGGAACCCCGTTCGACCTGCCCGCGGGGACAGTCGAACGCTATGCCGGAGTCCTGCCGTTCGTTCCCACTGCGTCTCAGACAGCGGCCATGCGAGACATTGAGGGAGACGTCCGCAGACCGAAGCAGATGCACCGCCTGCTCCACGGGGACGTTGGCTCAGGCAAGACGGCGGTGGCCGGGTACGCGGCGTATGCAGCCAAGGTGGCTGGATACCAGAGCGCCGTCCTGAGTCCCACTGAGATTCTCGCAGGGCAAACGGGACGCGTCCTCCAGGAGATGCTTGCTCCTGTCGGGGTTCGAGTCGCCACGCTGACCGGAGGGATGCCCAAGTCCCAGCGCAGGAGCATCCTGAGCGCTGTCGCAACCGGTGAAGTCGATTGTCTCGTCGGCACACATGCCATTCTCGAGGAGGGTGTGGCATTCGAGCGTCTTGGCCTGAGCGTGGTCGACGAGCAGCATCGCTTTGGAGTTGCTCAGCGCGTAGCTCTGGGGACGAAGGGCAACCAGCCACACTCGCTCGTCATGAGCGCGACCCCGATCCCGAGAACGCTGGCTCTCACCATATACGGCGATCTCGACATCTCCGAACTGCTGGAGAAGCCTCCGGGGAGGTTCCCGATCCAGACGCATCTCCTGAC
This sequence comes from Caldisericota bacterium, assembly GCA_026390215.1. Taxonomy (GTDB): domain Bacteria; phylum Caldisericota; class Caldisericia; order Cryosericales; family Cryosericaceae; genus Cryosericum. The sequence continues at coordinate 15,544 of JAPLGJ010000190.1, read as the reverse complement.
GGCCGCTAAACGCGATAGCGCCTACGCCATGGCGCGCAGGGAGATTGCTCGGGGCCGGCAGGCATTTGTCGTGGTCCCCGCCATTGACCCCGCTTTGGACGAGGGCGCAGGCACTGCGTCCGTCGAGGAGACAATGAAGGAGCTGACCACAGGCAGTCTGAAGGGCCTGCGCATTGCGTCGTTGCACGGACGCATGAAGAGCAGTGAGAAGGAGGCTACCATGGACGCCTTCCGGTTGGGGAGTCTGGATGCCCTTATTGCGACGACGGTCGTCGAGGTGGGTGTCGACGTGCCGAATGCAAGTGTCATGGTCATCGAGGATGCGGAGAGATTCGGGCTCGCTACGCTCCATCAGCTCCGCGGGAGAGTCGGCCGAGGGTCCTCGGTCTCGCATTGTATGCTCATCCAGGGCAACGCGACTGCCGACGGTACCGAACGCCTCCAGGTCCTGGTCAATTCTGACGACGGATTCCAGATCGCAGAGGAAGACCTCAAACTGCGAGGACCCGGCGACATCCTGGGAACCGTCCAGCATGGCTATGACGTTCCGCTGTTCGGATCGACAGCCCTGCTGACCTACCGTGATCTCTCGGCTCTACCGCAGATTCGAGAGGCTGCTTCGGAGCTCTTGGAACGCGACCCCGCACTTGGCACTCCGGAACACATCGATCTGGCCCGTATGCTGTCTCTCCGGTACCCTGCTTCAAAGCCAGGCATGGAGGACAACTGAGTTGATCATCGGATCAGGTGCACTGAAGGGACGTTCACTGAAGGCAATCGGGAAGGAACCGTGGCTGCGGCCCACGTCCGACAAGGCACGAGAGGCCATCATGGATATGCTGCGACCGGTTCTTGCAGGAGCGCGGTTCATCGACGTCTGCAGCGGCACCGGTGCAGTTGGCATCGAGGCGCTCAGCAATGGAGCGGCACATACGACCTTCGTCGATGCGGACAGTCGCTCAGTGCGTCTGATCCGTGACAACCTGCGGATGCTTTCGCTTGAGGAGCAGTCTTCTGTCGTCAAGGGCGACGCTGATGGATATGTGGGCGGATTGCAGGGAACGGAGTTCGACGTCCTCTTTGCAGACCCGCCCTTTGACTCCGGATTGCAGGAAGGGCTCCTGGTCACCCTGTCCGAGCATTTGCGCGATGCAGCAGACGGCTGTATCATAATCATGGAACATGCATCAAGGCAACCCGTGCATGAACGGTATGAAGGGCTGGCGATCGATCTGGTGAGTTACAAGGAAAGGCGCTACGGAGACGTTAGCACGACATTCTTCCGTGCAACAAGGCACAGAAACGAGGCAGATAGTACCACCCATGACCAGACACAGTAGAATAGCGCGTTTGCTCCGAAGTGTTCGTCATAGCCTCGTTGTCCGACTCACACGATTCAGACACAGCGGTACCCTCGTGTTCATTTTGGCGGCACTTCTGTCTGCCCTGCTATGCGCTCTTCCGTTCGTGCCCGTATGCAGAAGTGTGGCTGTAGGCACCGTCCTCGAGGAAGACATGGTTTCCAGGCGAGACATCATCTATGTCGATGGTGCCAGGACTGAGGACCTTCGCAAGCGCGCCAGAGACGAAGTCGCTCCGATCTACAAGTTCGACAGCTCGCGGCTGCCTGCAGCCGTCGCTGCCTTCGAAGAAACCATGACCAAGGTCATCGCCATACGCGCGCAGGACCTCACTCTGGACCAGGACTCTCAGCGGATCGCTGCACTGCTCATGACCTCGGCAGGTGCAACGACCAAGTACCTGGCGACCTGTTCGGAATCGGAGGTTCAATCGTCGAAGACGGCGGCGCGTCAGGCACTGACGACCGTCATGAGTCGCGGCGTCCTGGAGGGGAGCCTTGCAGCTGCCCGCGAGAGCATCAACACGGAACTGAAGACCTACAGTGTCTCTGATAACCAAGTGCGCTCAGCGTATCTGCTGGCCGCCCGTTTCGTGTCTTCGAACCTCATTTTCGATGAGCAGGCAACGCTGCTTGCGCGCGAGAAGGCTGCGTCCTCCGTATCGCCGGTTGTCTCGACCATCCTCGCCGGCACCCCCGTCGTGAAGAAGGGGAGCATACTGGATCAAAGCACTGTCGACGTGCTCTTGACCACAGGCCTGGTCTGGGGACCTCGCGCGCTTCGGAACGTTGTTTCTCAGATCCTGGTCGCGTGGCTTGCGTGGATAGCGGTCGCGCTGGCAGTCATACTACTGGGTTCGGCGAAAGGCCGGACCGAGCATCTACTGATGGAGACAGGGGTCATCGGCGGCTCCTGCATCGCGATCGGCTGGCTTGCCGGTGGTGTGGCGGCAACGATGACCCCCTTCTTCCTCTGCATGCTGCTCGGGTTCGTTTTCTTCGAGGGTGCCCTTGCCACGGTCTTCGGCCTTGCCCTGATGGTCATGACATGGATCATGGTTCCGATGCCCGCGGAAGTGATCTCGGGGCTCGTCGTGGGGGCTATTTCGCTCTTCATCGTCATGCGGAAGGCGAACAAGATGAGTGCCCTTCTCATCGCCGGGCCGATTGCGGGGGTATCAGCAGCTGCCGTCTACGGCGCCCTTGCCGGGCTCAGCGAACAACGGCTTTCCGTGATTGCTGCCAACGCCGGGTACCTGCTCGCAGGGGGTGTTGTTGCAGCCGTGTTTGCATTGGGACTGACCCTGGTTTTCGAGCGGCTCTTCAACGTCGCCACCGTCATGAGGCTGCGCGAGCTTCTGGATACGGGAAGCAAGCTTCTGGCGCAGCTGTTCGAAAGCGCCCCGGGAACGTACCATCACAGTCTCAACGTGGCCAATCTCGCAGCAGGTGCCGCTCAGCGTATCGGTGCAAACTGGCTGATGGCTCGCGTCGGCGGTTACTACCATGACATCGGCAAGTTGCTGCATCCACAATTCTTCGGCGAAAACCGCGGAGAACTGCCGAACATCCACGAGGATATCTCTCCCGAACTGAGTACCAAGGTGATCCTCGAGCACGTCCAGGCTGGCGTCACGCTTGCAGGGAGCAATCACCTGCCGCCCGAGGTGGTCGATATCATCGCCGAGCACCATGGCACGACTGTGGTGCAGTTCTTCTACGACAAGGCGTCCGCCGAGCAGACAAACCTCTCGCCTGACACATTCAGGTACCAGGGACCGAAGCCGCACACGAGGGAATCCTCTCTTGTCTTCCTCGCCGACGGCGTCGAAGCGGCGGCGCGTTCGCTTGCAAGGGTGGACAAACCGGCTCTGGAAGGGCTCATCGACGCGATTGTCAGCGCTCGCATTGCCGACGGTCAACTTGCCGAGTCACAGCTCACACTGGGTGAGATTGGTGCCGTCAAGGACTACTTCCTCACATCTCTCATCTCGTTCTACCATGTTCGCGATGCCTATGTGACGCCCGAGGAGGCAAATGAAAGAATCTGACCTGTCAGTACGTTGTCGGGTGGAACTGTCGGATCCCGGATGGCAGGTGGACAGCAAGGCTCTGGTGGAGCTTGTCGTCCGCATAACCCGTCTGATACAACCGGAAATCACTGCAATTCCGGGTGTTCGACACGCTGTCGCCATCTCCTGCTATTTCGTCCCTGGGTTTCAAATGCAGGAGTTGAACCGTGACCACAGAGGCAGCGACACGATGACCGACATGCTATCGTTTCCGCTGGGCTATGCCGTGCCGGGCACGGGATGGGTGCTGGGGGACGTCGTCATCTGCATGGATGCGGTGGAGAGCAAAGCCGTCTCCAGTGGAAACGGGCTTGAGGACCAGCTCGCGTTCTCGCTGATTCACTCTGTGCTCCACCTGGTCGGCTTCGACCACACCGTGGAGCATGACCGCACACTGATGGAGCACCGCGAGGAAGAGGTGTTCGCAACAATTGCGCACGAGCACTGCCCTGACTTGGCGAGAAGGTCCGCATGACTGGGCAGATCGTCGGATTGGTGGTCCTGCTGATTCTGTCGTTCCTTTTTTCCATGGTGGAATACGGCTACGTGACCATCACACCGATGGCTCTGGAAAAGACCGGAGCATCTTCCGTCCTTGCTGACCGGCTGAGAGCCAGAATGGCGGCCAGCCATTCGATGCTCATCGCCGTGGTCGTCCTGGGGAACAACATGGCCAATCTTGGGGCGTCCTTCATCTTCGCTCGGGTCGTTCTCACCCTGTTCGCGCGCGTGAATCCGGACCTGCTTGCGGTGGCCTCCACACTCGCCTTGACAGTTGTTGTCGTCATCTTTGCCGAGAGTATCCCGAAGTCGATCGGCAAGGCGTTCCCTGAACAGGTCACACGCGGCACAGCTATCTTGCTGTATCCTCTGTACCTGCTGCTGTACCCGGGCGCACGTGCACTTGCGGCAGTCTCGGGCGTCTTCACAGGACCACTGCTCCGGCGTGCCAAGCACACTGGCTACCTCAACGACTCCGAGGACTTCCGCTATCTGCTGAAGATGGGGCAGGAGGACGGCGTGATCGACAAAGAGGAAGAGCGCCTCATCTACAACATCTTCGACTATACCAACACACTAGCCTATGAGATCATGACGCCGTTTGTGGACGTGAGAACAGTCGAGAAGGAAACGCCAATCAGTGAAGTGGTCAGGGCCATCAACGAGACCGGCCACTCCCGTTTGCCGGTCATGGACGACGACAACGTCGTGGGAGTCGTTTATGCCAAGGATGCGCTGAGAGCCATGGCGGGCGGTGCCGGGCCCAACGTCAAGGCAAGCGGCATCCTCCGGCAGCCATTCTTTGCTCCCGACACCAAGAAAATCAGCAGCCTGCTCCAGGAGATGCAGCGGCAGCGCATCCAGACAGCCGTTCTCTTCGACGAGTACGGTGCCGTTTCAGGGCTCATTACCGTCGAGGATATCCTGGAGGAAGTGTTCGGCGAGATCCAGGACGAGTATGACAAGGAGGCCGCCGAAATCGAGAACGCAGGAGCCGATGCATTCCTTATCAAGGGTTCGGTGTCGACCGACAAGGTTTCGGAACTCTTTCACGCAGAGTTGTCGGGTGAAGACTACGATACCGTCGCAGGGCTCATGCTGTCCCAGATTGGGCGACTTCCTCGTGTTGGAGACAAGGTCGAGCACACCGGCGTTGTTCTCACAGTCGTGAACGTTGTTGGGAAGAGAATCTCCAGAGTGCGTGCAGAGCGATTGCCCACAGCTCCGCCACGCGCGGCCGAGGATGAAGAATCATAGCGGGCGTGGGTGTCATGTGTCGCGTCAAAAGGAGAACAACATGAAAATCGTCGCGGGAAACTGGAAGATGTTCAAAACCATTGAGGAGTCGGGGGCCTACTTTGCCGAGCTGACCGCCACCACTCCCCCGCAGGGGGACAAGGTGCGAGTCCTCGTGTTCCCCAACTACATCGCATTGGGGGCGCTGGCAAAGACAGGGGTGGTACCAGCCTGGGTGCAACTCGGCGCTCAAGATGTCGCGGCCGACGCAGAAGGCGCGTTCACCGGAGAAGTGTCACCGGCCATGATCCGCTCAACAGGGGCGACCCACGTACTGATAGGGCATTCGGAGCGCAGACACATCATCGGCGAGTCAGCCGCTCTCCTTCATCGCAAGCTGGTCAACTCCCTGCAGGCGTCCCTGATTCCTGTCTTGTGCGTTGGAGAGACGCTCGAGGAGCGCAATGCGGGGAAGATCGAGGAAGTGGTGTTCGGGCAGCTGGACACCGCCCTCACTGACGTCCAGCTCACCGACGGTGCTCAGCTCATCGTCGCCTATGAGCCGGTATGGGCCATTGGAACAGGGGTGAATGCCACGAATGAGCAGATCGAGGAAGCGCACCTCCTCATCCGCGAGCACCTCAAGCAGCTTCTAGGATCGGTAGTTGGTGGCTCTGTCGCGATTCTGTACGGCGGGAGCGTCAAGCCGGCCAACTTCGCCTCGATCGCGGGCCTCCCTTCGGTGGACGGCGGACTGATCGGAGGGGCCAGCCTCAAGCCGGCCGCCTTCGCCGAGCTGATTGCGATCGCAGAGCAGGTGTAGCTCTCTGCCAAACGCTGTCCGTCGGGTATGTGAAGAGACCCCTTCCGAAGTACGGCCGGGGTCTCCTGCTATACGACAAACGCAGAGACCCCTTCCGAAGTACGGCCGGGGTCTCCTGCTATACGACAAACGCAGAGACCCCTTCCGAAGTACGGCCGGGGTCTCTTCATATACCGCGAATGATAAGCCAGGTTCTGTCGTGGTCAGTCATTTATCTAAGCGACATACCCGAAGGCAGGGAGAAGCAGCCCTGTGTGCCTTCCTATTTTGTCTTGCTCCAGTTGGGGTTTGCAATGCGCAGCCCATCGCTGGTCTGCCGGTGGTCTCTTGCACCACCATTTCACCCTTACCCCTTGCGGGGCGGTATATTTTCTGTTGCGCTTTCCTTGGGGTTACCCCCACTCGGGTTTCCCGAGCAACTCGCTTCTTGGAGCCCGGACTTTCCTCAAGCAGGAAGATCTCCTGCCTGCGACTGACTCATTCGCGGTCCTTGGTACCAGCGTACAGGATCTTGCCGCAGATCTCGCAACGGATGAGATCCTCAGCATCACCACTACCGCCCTCTGCATTGCGAAGATTGAACAGTGTCTTCTGGGACAGTCTCACGTGACAGTAGTCACAGGTCGAACTCGCCGCTCTTGCAACGGGCGCTCCGCTGAACTTCTCTGAAAGACTCTCGAAGATCAGCTTGGCTTTCAGCGGCAGCTTCGACTTGCGATCCTCCATTTCCTTGCGCAAGGCAGGGAGAGACTTCTTCACGGCAGCTCTCGAGGTCCTGTCCAACTGTGGAATGGTAACGAGCTCCTTGCGAAGCTTCTCTGCCAGCAATTCCGATGCTCTGGTCTGATCTTCGACATCCTGCCGATCGTGGAAGTTCTTCCCCTGCGCATCCTCGACCTTCTCCTTCTCGAGGGTGAGCTTCTTCATCTTCTCCTCGAGTTTCTGGACCTTGTCCTCGGACATTTCTTCCTTCCCGAGTTTCGCGCCTGCTTCGTGAACCTTCGCCGAAAGGTCGTCCAGCTTCTCACCGATCCTGACCTCGTCGGCCCTGAATGTTTCCAGCTGCTCGCGCAGTGCGGTCAGCTGTTCCTCGGTCTCGTCGATCTTGTGACTCAACAATGAAGACAAGTCAGACTCCTCCAGAAGACGTTCCTTCTGCCGATAGTCCAACTGGAGTTCCTGAAGTTCCCAGAGTTTGTCTATTAGCATGAATTCACCTCATCGACGATTATGACACCATGGTGGGCCCGGGCGATTCCAGTTGGAACTAATTGCTCACGGAATTGTCGCAACTCAGCAGGATTGTTGAGCAATCCACGAACGACAGGGGCCATGGGTCCTCACGTACAGCAGCACCAGAACTGAGGGAGAGATAGCACCTTCCAGGATCAGGGGGATATCTTCCCGACGTTCACTACCCTAGTCTCCAAGAACCGATACTCGTTACTACATTAGTCTAGTCTGATAAGTCCTATCGGCAATGGGGAGAAACAGGGAACTCGCCTTCAGGCTGCTTGTCCAGTCCGAAACAACATGGAACGGTTTCGCTCGCGCGAGATGGGGAGTCCGAAGGCTCGATGGTGCCAGTTCGGACAAGAGTGGCTGGGGAGGTCTTTGTTCTCAGCTAGATCGTTGTGGCCGGTGGCTGCCAGGATAAGTCTGGTTTCGGCACAGCGGGCGAAGGCAGTTACTGGGGAGGATCTTTAGAAGAGAAAGGCTCTAGAGTCAGTTCCAGAGTGGCTTTGCAGTATGCTGTAACGGCGGGGAGTCGAACCTCGTACAGATGACATTTCCAAGTTCTTTTCTGATTTTGAGCGACTTTCAAGCTATAAGGTGGTATTTGATGAGGCTTAACCATGGAAAAACCCCTTGCACTTTCAGCAAGGGGTTCGGATACTGACCTGTACTGACAGTCTCTCTATGGTGCCTGATGTGTTATTGTAATTGTCTTCGTAGTTCCATCCCACTGCACATCACAGCCGAGATTCTCTGTTACAAATCTCAAAGGCAACATAGTTCTTGAATTCACTATCTCAGGCACAACCTTTGAGTTAGTCGAATCAATAGCGGTATCCACGCCATTCACCTCTGCAGCGCTCTTACCTATCCAGAGTTCAATACTCGTTGAACCAAGTGATACTGTAACCTTTCTTTCAGTTGCGTCCCATGAGACTGTTCCACCAAGAGATTCAATGATTGCTCTTATTGGAAGCAGTGTTCTGCTGTTCTTGACGACAGGTGGTGAGTCTAAGGTGTTTGAAACTCCATTCACGGTGAAATTGGACTTTCCGATCTGAAGGATAATCACTGTTTGCGCTATCTCTCTCTCAAATCGAGCCTCTATCACATGGTTTGAGGTAATGTTCAAAAAGGTATACAGGGAGATAGAACCTTTCGATACTCCATCGACCTTGACCTCAGAAATCCTATATCCTGAATCAGGCATAAGTGTGAACGTCTCCGAATAATTGTCCTCAACAGTTACAGTACCTGAGGGGGAGATATGGCCACCTGAACCGGCGGAAGAAGTGATTGTGTACTTGGGAATACTAGACTGAGGGACATACTTGAATATGCCACCACCCCATATTCCTGCATAGATAATGCCTGTATTTGCCGGGTCAACTGCAAGAGCGGAGACATCAAAGGAGCCTCTAAGTCCGGCATTTATGCCACTCCATGAGGTTCCTCCGCTCGTCAACTTGAATATGCCACCACCCCATGTTCCTGCATAGACAATGCCCGTATTTGTTGGGTCAACTGCAAGCTGGATATAATCAAAATGGCCTTGAAGTCCAGCATTTATGGCACTCCATGAAGTTCCTCCGTTCGTCGACTTGAATACGCCGCCACCACGACCCTGTCCTGTTGTTGCCGCATAGAGAGTGCTTGTACTTGTTGGGTCAATAACAAGAACCCCAATATTCAAGTCTGCAAGTCCGGTATTCACAGCACTCCATGAAGTTCCTCCGTTCGTCGACTTGAATACGCCGCCACCATTTGTTGTTGCATAGAGAGTGCTTGTGTTTGTCGGGTCAATTGCAAGGGATTGAACAAGCAAGCTTGTGAGTCCGGCACTTACAGCACTCCATGAAGTTCCTCCGTTCGTTGACTTGAATACGCCACCATTTGTTGCTGCATAGAGAGTGCTTGTGTTTGTCGGGTCAATTGCAATACATGCAACATACAAGTCTCTCACGTCTGTAAGTCCAGTACTTGCAGCACTCCATGAAGTTCCTCCGTTCGTTGACTTGAATACGCCGCCACCCCATGTCGTTACATAGACAGTGCTTGTATTCGTTGGGTCAATTGCAAGAGTCCAAATATCCAAGTCCGTGATCCCAGTATTTGCATCACTCCATGAAGTTCCTCCGTTCGTTGACTTGAATACGCCAATGCTATACGTTCCTGTATAGATCACCTGCGTATTCGTAGGGTCAATCGCAAAAGAGTAAATCTCGTTGGTTCTGAGTCCAGTATTTGCGCTCATCCATTGATAAGATTCATCTGCTCTAAGGATCATATTCTTGGGCGTTAGCGAGAAAGAGAAGATTGAAAGTACAAGCATAAAGACGAGAAACACACAAAAGACCCTCTTCACCCCATACCTCCTTCTTGCCTTGGGCTGTTGAAACGGGACGGGATTACAGAACCACGAGGAATGTGATCGAGAATGCCGCATCAGGACGGCCACGTTCAACCAATCACTCACCGGACCACCGGCGGAGGGGTACCTATTACCTAGAGTACTAACGAATTGCAGCAATGTCAAGGGAAACAGGAAAAGCGCATCGGGCCTGCTTGTGCAGTCAGAAACAACATGAAACGGTTTCGCTCGCGCGAGATGGGGAGTCCGAAGGCTCGATGGCGCCAGTTCGGACAAGAGTGGCTGGGGAAACCTTTGTTCTCAGCTAGATCGTTGTGGCCGGTGGCTGCCAGGATAAGTCTGGTTTCGGCACAGCGGGCGAAGGCAGTTGCCGGGGAGGATCTGTGAAGAAGGAAGGCTCTAGAGTCAGTTTCAGAGCGGCTTTGCAGTATGTGGTGGGCCCACCTGGATTCGAACCAAGAACCAAGTGGTTATGAGCCACCTGCTCTACCGTTGAGCTATGGGCCCCTGCGCTGTGCGCACGTCAGCAAAGGGCCTGCGCCATGCTTATTATAGGCGGGGACGGCCGTGCGTCAACCTTTCGACGCGCACAGATACGCCACAGCCTCCTCCCTGGAGCCGATGATACCGTCCAGCTGGAGGCGTCGTACTTGGTCGAGAAGCATTCCCACCCGCCGTCCCTCGGGAATGCCAAGGATCACGACGTCCTTACCTGAGACCAGTCGTGGCTTGTCCATCCTTGCCAGGACTGTCAGGAGGAGGTCGTGGGGCCCGCTGGTCTCCAATCCGGCAAGATGGGCCTCCAGGATCGAGAGCACAGGCAAGGGAATGCCTTCGAGCTTGGCTGCTATGGCGCTCACCTTGGATGATCCTTGCTCCAGAAGGCGGCGCATCCCACGCTCCCTTCGCTGCCACGAGTGAAACGCCGCCGCAAGGCGGTCACTCAGGCCGAAGTCCTTGAGGACCTCCTGTACGGCCCCCGAAGAGATGTTGCCCAGCCACACGAGAAGCGGCGCAACCCAGAGAGGAGCGTTCAGGCCATTCATGACCGGTTTGCGGGCATCTCCGAGGGCTGATAGGAGCCGGAGTCTTGCGGCCCGTGGCGGGACCAGTGGAAGCCCGATGAGTCCACATCCGAGCGAGCAAAGCGCCGTAATGCATGCGACGCCCGTCCCTCCCGAGAGCAGCTCCTTGAACTCGTCCTGTGCACGTCTGTTGCGGCGGACGTTCAGGAGCCCGAGCTCCAGGGCCTCCCTCGCCTTGTCCCGGGTGCCGTCCTCGAGGATGAAGCTTAGCCGTGTCTGGGCTGCCACGGCACGCAGTATCCGCGCTGGGTCTTCGATGAAGCTGTCGGCGTAGGTCATCCGGATGATCCGGGCGTCGAGGTCCTTGAGCCCTCCGGTGGCGTCGATGATCGTGCCGAAATCGCTTTCTGAGAGAGACATGGCAAGAGCATTCACCGTGAAGTCTCTTCTCAGCAGATCCTTTATCAGTGTTGCAGGAGCGACCGTGGGCAGCGAGCCTGGAAAGTCGTAGTACTCGAGGCGAGCGGCGGCAAAGTCGTACTCCCGACCCCGGATGCGAACCTTGTGCGTCATGAAGCGCCCATACGAGATCACGTTGGTTCCGAAGGAGGCCGCGACTGCCGCGGCAACGCCTGAGACGTCCTTCTCCGTAACGATGTCAACGTCGTTGGGAGGCCTGCCGAGGAGGACGTCGCGTACTGAGCCACCGACCAGATAGGCCCGGTTTTCCTCGGCATCCCCTATCTGACCGATTGTGGCCAGTATCGCTGCAGTATCGCTTCCTCCCAGGCGATCGAGGTCGGAACGCGCGATGACCCGACCGCCTGTTGCACCCACGACGCTCTGTGGATGTGCGGTGCTATTGAGGTAGCGGAGGACGTCGGACCTCGACACCACCCCCAGAAGGTGCTCCTGTTCCATGACCAGAAGGAGGCCCGTGTTGTAGGTGCCAAACGCCTGTATGAGCTCCTCGACGGTTGCAGTGAGGGGGACGGCTGGAATGCGCGTATTCAGGAAGTAGTGCACGGGCTTCTGCTGGAGGCGCATGAGGGAAGTCTTCTCGAGAGCTTTCTTGGCCACGACGCCGACAACTTGGCCGTCGCGTTCGACCGGCAGGACTGAGAACCCAAGATTGACCATGATCTGCAAGGCTTCCTCGGCAACCCGGTCCTGGGAGACTGTCGCGGGATGGGGGGTCATGATATCGCGCACGACCTGACGCCACTGGGTACGCCTCGCGGCTATCGCTGATATAATGTGTTCCTGTGCAGTCTCAGCAGATGTCCCGTCTCGCAGGATGGATGCTGCCGCATGGATACGGCCTGCTCCACCCAGAGGGGCGAGCAGCTCTGCAACGTTGAGCAGGCGGTCACTGCGCCCGAGAACGTAGAGCGACTGGGGGGTCTGGTAGATGAGAAACAACGCCTCCGCCTTGATGATCTGAGCCAGCCGGTGGACGATGACCGAGAGGTTGCCGACGTTCCGCTCTGCATGCACGATCGAAAATGCTATCTGTGCTCCAGCCACTGTCCTGACCTGTGCATTGCTCAGCGCGTTCTCGAGGGCCGTTTGCTGATCCGGGACCAGGTAGGTCGTGACATAGCGGGCGACCATGGAGAGGCTTGCCCCAGCCTTGAGCAGATACGCCGCCTGTTCGACGTCGAACGCTGTCGTCTCGGGAAACAGCAGGGAGCCCGTGTCCTCGTAGATGCCAAGGGCAAGGAGTGTCGCCTCGTCCGGATTCACGGGAACCAGCCGTTCACGGAGCGCAGCGGTCACAAGCGACGCGGTCGCTCCACACTTCCGGATATGCCCCTCGTCAATATGTGCCAGGCTCGCTGAGTTTGGTTCATGATGGTCATAGGCGACCAGCCTGATCCCAGGGAGCGAGAGGACCTCTTTGTACTCACCGAGACGGGATGCGACGATCGTGTCAGCAATGACGACCGTTTCGATGTCTTCTTTCAGCAAGACAGGTGCAGGCATGCGTACAAAACGAAAACGTCCCTCGTACAGCCGCAGAAACTCCTCAACGTTCGGTTCGAGGGATCCGGGCAACACTGGGACGGCCCCGGCATACAGCCGAGAGAGCCCGGCCATTGAGGCTACACAATCAAAGTCCGCACCCGCGTGGCCAAGAATGACCGTTTTCACGACTGCTCGTACGTCACCACACCGTCCGCACGACTGATCTTTGCCACGACGGTCTGCCACCGAGGGACGGACGCTTGCCCGACGACGGTCGCTCGCAGGATCTCCTGCTCGCACGTAGCTGCGTCACCCTCCGTGCGTGCGTAGACGGTCGCGATCTGGTGCCCGGCGCTGACGGCATCGCCAGTCTTGACGTCCAGGACCAGGCCGACGGCTAGATCGATGACGTCTTCCTTCGTTCGGCGTCCTGCACCAAGGTGCATGGCAGCCAGCCCGATGCCTTTTGCATCAATGCTCGTGACGAATCCACCGCAAGGAGCATAGACCGGACGCGTGACTGCCGCCTGTGGCAAAACCTCGGGCCGGTCGATGAATGCCGGATCGCCTCCCTGCGCCTTCACGATATCTGCGAAGCGCTGCAGCGCGTTCCCGCTGGCGATGGCGTCGATCGCCATTGTTCTGGCGTCCTCGCGCTTGTGAGCGACTCCACTTTGCATGAGGACTTCGTCGCACAGCGTCAGGATGACATCGACCAATTTGGCTGGCCCATGCCCCTTCAGGACCTGGACGGCCTCGACGATCTCGAGGGCATTGCCTACTGCGTTGCCCAGCGGCTCATTCATATCCGTCACATAGGCCACGGTCGTCTTGCCGTTGTCCTCTCCTATGCCAACCATGGTCTTCGCCAGTTCGATGGCCTCCAATGTGCTTGTCATGAATGCACCCGAACCCCACTTCACATCGAGGACGATCACGTCCGTCCCTGAGGCAAGCTTCTTGCCCATGATGCTGGATGCGATGAGAGGCACCGAATCCACCGTCGCTGTCACGTCACGGAGAGCGTATAGCTTCTTGTCGGCGACGGCTACATCGCCGGTCTGAGCCATGATGGCTCCACCAAAACGGTTGACGACGTCCGCGAACGCCAGAGGCGTCAAGTTGACGTCGAAACCCGGAATCGACTCAAGCTTGTCGATTGTCCCACCGGAATGGCCGAGTCCCCTTCCCGACATTTTGGGCATCACGGCGCCACAGCTTGTGGCAATAGCAATGAGGGGTATGGACACGGTGTCGGCGACGCCCCCCGATGAGTGCTTGTCACATTTCACTCCACGCAGGGAAGAGAGGTCGATGATGTCTCCACTTATGCTGATGCAATGCGTCAGCCAGGCAGTCTCATGAGGATTCATCCCCCTGAAATAGATGGCCATGAGCATTGCAGATGTCTGGTAGTCGGGGATGGAGCCACTCACAAGGCCATCGATCCACCACGAGATCTCTTCTTCCAAGAGCTCGCCGCCGGACTTCTTCTTCTCGATGAGTTCTGCGAAGTTCCTGCTCAGCACTCGGTCCCCTCGATGACACCAGTAAGCAGCTCTGCCAAGTATTCGTCGGCACGTCTCGCCGTGGCGAGTACCTGGTCATGACTCAGCTCGGTGACCGTATCGGTCGCAAGATCGGTAATAACCGAGACAGCGCCAACGCGCATGCCTGCCTGGTTTGCCACAATCACCTCGGGAATCGTCGACATGCCGACCGCGTCCGCTCCCAGGGTCCGCAGCATGCGAATCTCCGCACGGGTTTCGAACTGTGGCCCGGACAGTGCTGCATAGATGCCGGACGCCATCGGCAAGGAACGACGCTCGCCTACCGACTTGAGCGCCCGGGTGACCGTGGGGTCATACGCCGTATACATGTTCACGAATTTGGAGCCGAAGACGTCATCTGCGAGACCTCGAAGCGGGCTGTCCGCCGTAAGCAGGTTGAGATGGTCTTCGATGACCATGAGGTCCCCCAGTCGCAGGCGATCCGCAATGCCGCCCGCAGCATTCGTGAAAAGGGCGGTATGGACCCCGAGAGCCTGGGCGACCCGGACGGGGATCGTCACCGTGGCAGCATCGTACCCCTCATAGTAGTGAAAGCGGCCCGCAAAACACAACACTCTGTGCCCGCCGATGTTCCCCGCGACAATCTTGCTGGCGTGTCCCTTGACCGTCGACACAGGGAACCCCGGAATCTCGACGTAGGGAACGATCGTCCGCGCGTCCATCCGCTCCACGAAGCTCAACAGACCAGATCCGAGGACGACCGTGAACTCGTACGACTGCCCGATTCGCGGTATCAGGCTCTCGACGGCCATGGTCACTTGTTGTCTCAGCTGAGCGCTGTCCATTACTCGACCGACCCCACGACGTCGTAGAAAGCCTGCCCTCCATAGTAGGACTGAATCTCAAGGTCAGGGAATTGTCGGGTCAACGTCGCAACAAGCTCATCGAATGACGCTTCAGCAACGTCGACGCCCCGGTACGCCGACACCAGAGACTTGTCGTCCCAGGCGATAGGGGACTCGCTGAGGTGCGCCAGTGCGTCATCGACCGACTGTCCAATCCCCACCAGCTTGTCATCCACGAGCAGCATGTGGTCGCCCTCGTGGACAAGCATGCCGGCAACCGTAGCATCCTTGGTCGCACGCGTGACCGCAAAGAAGTCTGTCGCATCGATAGCCTGGTTCGCGATTGCCATACAGTCCTCATCGGGACCACAGGAAGCCAGCTGGACCAGCGCGCTGATAGCCTGAACCGGGTGGCGAGCATTCAGCACCTGCACGTCCTTGTCGATGAGACCGGCGGCCTGTTGTGCGGCCATGATGATGTTCTTGTTGTTTGGGAAGACGATGAAAGACTTGGCCTTGCACGCCTTGATGGGACCCAGGAACGCCTCAGTCGGCGGATTCATCGTGTCGCCGCCGCTGACAATGATCTGCGCACC
>JAPLGJ010000168.1 GCA_026390215.1 Caldisericota bacterium | reverse complement strand
ACGGCATCACGTCCGGCAAGGGGTGGATTGCCGTCGCTCTCGTGGTCTTTGCCATGTGGAATCCCTTTAACGCGCTCGTCGGCGCGTTCCTGTTCGGGAGCATCGAAGCCCTGCAGCTTCAGCTCCAGGCGGGGGGCACCTATATCAACAGCGCTTTGATGTCCATGCTGCCGTACGTGACGACCTTCGTGGTCATCATCTTGGCAACCCTCATCGTCCGTGTGCGTCACGTTGGGACGCCAAAGGAACTGGGGATACCCTACGCACGCGAAGAGAAGTAGCGGGCGTCTCTGAACCTGACAGGTCAGTCGGGACCGTCAGGATATTGCCAGCGAGAACAGGAAGGTCAGAGGCTTGCCCTCCACAGTCAGCGTAACCGTGATCATCGACACGCCGGAAGCCCCGAATGTGACAGGAACGGTGAACTGGTCGGCGGACGTCGTTCCCTGGCCGAGGACATCGTTGTCGGCAGAAACCTCGTAGGCGTATGCCCCACGGATGCCGCGTGTTATGAATGCAAGCGTGAGCGGCGTCCTGGACGGCAGCGGCGCGGGGCGGTCCAGCTGCAGTGAACATCGGACACGCGGTTCTCGCCAGGTCGCAAGAGAGGGGACGAACAGCAGCGCCGCCAGAACGGCAACGGCAAGCACGAGGATTGCCGCTGCGATGACGATGGATGTTCGAGAACGTGTGACCAAGGTACCCTGCTGCTACTTCAGGAGGACAGCGACCAGGAGCTTGATGCAGCCTTCGACGTCGCCAAGGTCGACCATCTCGCTGGCGCTGTGGACATAGCGGTCGGGGATGCTGATGACGCCGGTAGGGACGCCACTGGCGTTGGTCTGAATGGCAGCTGCGTCGGTCGTGCCACCCTGGAGGACCTCGAGCTGGAACGGGATACTGTGGTTCTTTGCCGTCTCGATGAGCAGGTCACGGACGGAAGGTGTCGCGACCATCCCAGAGTCCTTGACCTTGATGGCGGGTCCCTTGCCCAGACCGATATCCAGAACGTAGCTTTCCGGGGTATCACCCCATGCAGTGACGTCCAGAGCAATGGCGAGGTCCGGTTGGACGCCCCACGCGCCGACCTTGGCGCCCTTGATGCCAATCTCTTCCTGCACACTGAACATGGCATACGTTTCGTAGTTCAGCTCCTTCCCCGCAGCGGCCTTGAGGGCCTCGATGAGGACGTAGCAACCGATACGATCGTCGAGTGCCGCAGAGGTCACGCGATTACCCACCTGCACGCAGTCGCCGGCGTAGACTGCGAAATCGCCGACGGCGACATGCAGAAGGGCGTCATCCTTTGACGCTGCGCCGATGTCAAGGAACAACTTGTCCAGTGTCAGATGCTCAAGCGTCTTGTGGTCCTTGCTTTCAACGGCTGCGACGCCGACGGTTCTGTTCGCGAAGACAAAGCGGTGCCCCAGGACCTTGTACGGGTCGAGCCCGCCGACCGCGCCGAAGCGCAGGAATCCGTCCTTGTCGATGTGCGTGACGATGATGCCGATCTGGTCCATGTGGGCGGACAGCAGCAGCTTCGGTCTTCCAGGAACGGGGATGCAGTAGATCAGGTTCCCCAGTGCGTCCACCCGGTAGTCTACATGCAGGGAATCGAGTTCGCGCGTGATGACGCCCCGAATGCCCTCTTCGTAGCTGGTGGGCCCCCAGGTCTGTGTCAGTGTGCGTAGTAGTTCGTTCATCTATGCCTCCGTGGTGGCAAGTTGTGTCAGGAACTTCGAAAGGAGCGCCAGCGTGTTCTCATAGTCGCAGATCTTGATGAGCGACACGGGAGAGTGGATGTAGCGCGCAGGGACGGCGACTGCCAGTGCCCGTACCCCGGCCTTGGCAAGCTGGATGCTGCGAGCGTCCGTACCACCCGCCGGCATGCGCTTGAACTGCCAGGGAAGCCCGTTCGCCTTCGCAAC
>JAPLGJ010000146.1 GCA_026390215.1 Caldisericota bacterium | reverse complement strand
AGGAGCCTCCAACTACCAGATCGTGGGGCTCGAGGCGGCCATGTCGGGAATCGCGGAAGCTGTTCAGGGAGCCCTGACCGCTGCGGACCTCTCGCTGGCACAGGTAGAGCACGCTGTGTTCGGACTGTCCGGCATGGATCTTCCGATGCACCGCGAGGTCCTTGATGCGGCGCTGACCACCGCATTCCCAGGACTGGTCTTTGATCTTGTCAACGATACTTGGATCATGCTGAGGGCAGGGACTGACAAGAGCTGGGGTGTTGCCCTGGTGTGTGGCGGAGGCGCCAACGCATGTGCCTGCAGCCGCGACGGGGCCTGGGTCACGCTTCGGGGCCTCGGCTACGAGAGCGGCCTGCGAGGCGGCGGACTGGACATGCTGAGAGACATCCTGCACTATGCATTTCTTTCCAACGACGGGACAGGGTCGAAATCCGTGCTGGAGCAAACGGTACTAGACGTGACGGGTGCCCCCGACTATGACACGCTGCAACTCCTGTTTCTCGAGGCCGTACAAGACATGGCTGGACATGGAGAACTGCTGCAGCGAGCCCTGGCTATCGTCCCGCTGGTCTTCGAGGGTGCGACGGCCGGGGACGAAGTGTGCAAGCGTATCCTCACGCTACAGGCAGAGTCTCTGGCCGAGGGGATCACCGGGCTCGTCCACAAGATGGGCTTCGAGCGTGAGATGGTCGATGTCGTCCTGGGGGGCTCGGTCTTCGGGGGCAGCAATCCCACCTTTGTCGACAGGATGACCTTGCTCGTCCATGAAGTCGCCCCGCTCGCGCGACTGCGACCACCACTGCTCGACCCGGTCCTCGGCGCCTACGTGATGGCGTTGCAGAGCATGGGCAAGTTCGACCCGGCGAACACGTACGCAGTCCTTGCTGGCCAGGTGGTCTAGCAAAAACGAGGGAGTCTGCTACACTCCAAATATGCCTCTGTCCTAAGGCTGTGCTGATCCGACCGCGTCAACCCAGGATCGAGGCATTTTCTTTGTCTGGTGAAGTTGGCTGAGGCGGCTGGAGTCGAACCAGCAATTCATGGCTCCAAAGGCCACTGTCCTACCATTAGACGACGCCCCAACATGCGGCTTTGCTGCAGTATTCTAGTGCTGCCTCGGGTGCTGTCAAGGAGAGCGAGGCGATGAATCGTTGACGTTTGCGGATCAGGACAAAACTGTGTTCTCCCTGGGAGACGGGCATCCGACGCTCGAGCAGTCTGACGCCCTCAAGCTTGTCGCCATCATCTCGATGACCGTCGACCACGTGGGAGCCATTCTCCTGCCGAACGTGGTCTGGCTCCGCCTCGTCGGGCGCGTGGCTTTTCCCCTCTTCGCCTATCAGCTTGCCGCTGGCTATCTGCACACGCGCAACCTCTCGCGCTATGTGCGCAGGCTTGCCCTCTGGGGTCTCATCGCACAGCCTGTCTACATGATCGCGTTCGGAGTGCGCCTGTGGTCGCTCAACATCTTCGCCACACTGCTGCTGGGACTGCTGGCTATGTGGGGGTGGGACCACCGGCGATGGTGGGCAGTCGCCCTTGCGCTGAGCATGACGCTCATACAGC
>JAPLGJ010000181.1 GCA_026390215.1 Caldisericota bacterium | reverse complement strand
AGCAGGAATGGACGGCCTTTCTGGGAGAGCTTCTCCAGTACGGGCAGGAACTCCTGGATGGACGTGACTTTCTTGTCGGTGATGAAGATGAGAGGAGTCTTCAGCACGACTTCCATGCGCTCGGGGTCAGTCACGAGGTACGGCGAGATATAGCCGCGGTCGAACTGCATACCCTCGACGGTCTCAACCTTCATGTCAAGGCCCTGAGATTCTTCCACGCTGATGACGCCGTCCTTGCCGACCTTCTCCATGGCGTCCGCAATTGCCTCACCGACGGCGGGCATCTTGGATGAGACAGTGGCAACCTGTGCCTTCTCTTCACGGGTCTTGACCTGGCGAGACAGCTTCTGGAGCTCTTCGAGAACAGCGGTCGTTGCCTTGTCCATGCCAGCCTTGAGTGCGACAGAGTCTGCGCCGGCAGTGACGTTCTTGATGCCTTCCTGAATCATGACTTGGGCAAGGACAGTAGCTGTGGTTGTACCGTCACCGGCCTGGTCCTCAGTCTTCTGGGCAATTTCCCTGACGAGCTGCGCGCCGATATTCTCGTTCGGATCCTGGAGCTCGATTTCCTTGGCGATGTTGACGCCGTCGTCGGACAAAACCGGCGAACCGAACTTCTTCTCGAGTGCAACGTGGCGGCCCTTTGGTCCTAGCGTAACCTTGACGGTATTGGCGAGCTTATCGACGCCAGTGCGAATCTTCTCGTATGCTTCCTCATTGAAGATGATCTGTTTTGCATCCATGGTCATTCCTCCTTACTTGACGATAGCGAGGATGTCGTGCTGAGACAGCACAACATACTCTTCGTCGTCGAGCTTGACTTCGTTTCCGCTATACTTGGAATAGAAAACCTTGTCGCCTTCCTTGACCTCAAGGGGAATCCTGGTGCCGTTGTCCAGCATAACGCCGGAGCCGACTGCCACGATGGTGCCCTGCTGAGGTTTCTCCTTGGCGCTATCAGGCAGAACAATGCCACTCTTCATGGTCTCTTCGACCTTCTCCACCTTAATGACGACGTGATCACCGATTGGTACCAGCTTTGCCATATTGTCGTACCTCCTGTACTAGAAGATCTGGATGGATTAGCACTCTCTTTGTATGAGTGCCAAGCAATTATAGGAGGGCATGGTGTGCTGTCAAGTATCGGAAGGGTCTGGCGCGGTGCCTCCGAGCCTCGGAATGGAGGGAACAAACGGAATACCACATCAGTGTTGTACAAATGCAGGGTTCCTGCTAAGATGACTACCCGGACATGACCTACAAGACTTGCATAGAGGTACCATTCCTGAGCCGATGCCGCCAGTCTACTGAGGGCATTGGCATTCTGCTCGGGAGCTGTCTTCTGGAGACCATTGCACAGGGGAACCGCGACTCGCTGGTCGTTGGACTCGTGGGACCCCTGGGTGCCGGCAAGACGGTTCTGACTTGTGCCCTCTCGGCAGCGCTTGGTGTCGATCGGGCAAGCGTCGCCAGCCCCACCTTCGTCCTGGAGCGGAACTATGTGGGCAAAGAACCGGTGAGGCATTTTGACCTCTATCGCATCGAGGATCCTCGACAACTGGTCGAAATGGGCTTCGAGGAAGAGCTGGACAAGCACGGTGTGACGGTCATCGAGTGGGCTGAACGGTCGGGAAGATTCCTCGAGATGTACGAGCGTATCGAGGTCCACTTCGAAGTCATGAGCGAAGCAGTCAGGCGCATTGTTCTGTACGACTTCTACCAGCCTTCCATTATTGCGAGGTGTTTCGGTGTCGAGACAGGCGCTCCTTCTTATTAACACCGCCACCGTTTCCGGCGTTGTTGGCATTGCGCGGGGAGACGAAATACTGGCGCAGGCCTCACTGCAGTTGGCGGCTGCGTCCAATGCCGTGCTGGCTGCTGTTGACCGGGTCCTTGCGGAGGCGGGATGCACGCTGGGTGACGTGAGGGGCATCGTGCTGGTCAAGGGTCCTGGAACCTTCACGGGGTCGCGGGTCGGTGCAAGCATTGCCAAGGCAATCGCCTACGGGACTCCCTGCTCGCTCGTCTCTGTCACTACGCTGGAAGCGGTGGCCTGGAGCGGTTTCCTGACGAGCACAGCA
>JAPLGJ010000231.1 GCA_026390215.1 Caldisericota bacterium | reverse complement strand
CCTGGCTTGAGATTGGACATTCTCGTCATGTTCGTTATAGTCGGAACAGAACACGTGTTGCATTCAATCGACGTGACCAGAGGTGAAGCCATGGTTAACCTGGTTCTTGTTTCCCACAGCCCTTCTCTTGCACGGGGAGCTGCCGAACTTGCGAGGCTGATGACCCAACAGTCCCCACTGATTATCGCGACAGCTGCCGGCACCGGCGACGAGAGTTGTCCGCTTGGGACCAACGCCGAGGAGATAGCGAGGGCGATGGAACAAGCGTATAGCGACGACGGGGTACTCGTACTCATGGATATGGGCAGTGCGGTCTTGAGCGCGGAGATGGCCCTCGAGTTCCTGCCTCCGGAGAAGAAGGCCAAATTCATGTTGAGTTCGGCGCCCATCGTTGAAGGCGCGGTTTCTGCGGCCGTGCAGGCGAGCCTTGGCGGAACTCTGGAGCAGGTACGGGAAGAAGCACTCGGTTCTCTTGGCAACAAAGCTGCCCAGCTTTCGGTGCCCGAGGAGAACAACGCAGCCCAGGCACAGCCGGGCTCAGAGGTCGAATCAGGCCCCACAGCTGATGCCGTCATCGAAATACGGAACAAACTCGGCCTTCATGCGCGGCCTGCGGCGACCTTTGTGCAAACAGCTGGACGCTTTGCATCAAAGACACAGCTTGCTCGAACGGACAATGAAACGCACCGGTCCAATGCAAAGAGCATCAACGCCGTTGCCAGCATGGGTCTGCGTCGCGGCGAGACGATTCACGTGTGGGCTGAGGGACCGGACGCATCCGCAGCAATCGACGCACTGAAACGGGCAGCCGAGAATGATTTTGGCGAAGCCGGGGAAGCAGCGGCGTCAACGGGCGCAGTCCCGCCTGTGAGCGCCGGACACGGCAGCAAGATGTTTGATGGCGGTCTCATGGGCATTGCCGCTTCGCCAGGCTACGCCGCAGGTCCGGCAATCGTTCTGAAGCTGGCCGAACCGGAAATCAAGCAACGCACGATTGATGACCCCGGGACAGAATGGAAACGTCTGTCGAAGGCTCTGGATGCTGTGCGAGCTTCGACCCAGCAACTGCGTCGGCAGATATCGACCTCTGCGACAGCGTACGACGCAGCGATCTTTGACGCTCATCTCATGTTCTTGAACGACCCTGACCTCCTGGAGAAGGTTCGGCTTGCCATTCTTGACGGACACAAGAACGCTGAATGGGCCTGGAGTGAAGCAATTCAAGGTGCGCTTGTCGAGTTTGGCAAGATCGAAGACGACTACATGCGCGCTCGTGCCGCCGACGTGGCGGATATCGGCCGGCAGGTACTCATCCAGTTGGGTGGAGGGGCTGGGGCTCTCAACATACGGTTGCCAGGCATTCTGGTGGCGGCGGATCTGTCACCCTCTGATACGGCGCGGCTCGACCGCGCAATGGTGCTCGGTGTCTGCACAGAAAAGGGTGGCCCCACATCGCACAGCGCGATACTTGCGCGGACGCTGGGCATTCCCGCAGTTCTTGGCTGTGGCGAAGCCCTTGGCGAAATTGTCGAGGGAACACCCTTGGTTGTGGATGGATCGACAGGACAGGTCTGGACTTCTCCGCCTGCACAGATTCTGAGCGCATACGAGGAGAGGATCGTGGAGTGGCGCAACCTGCAGGCC
>JAPLGJ010000177.1 GCA_026390215.1 Caldisericota bacterium | reverse complement strand
AACGGATTTCTAATCCGTCGGTCGCAGGTTCAAATCCTGCTGGGCTCGCCAGTCCAATATGGTGGGTATAGCTCAATTGGTTAGAGTACTGGACTGTGGATCCAGATGTTGGGAGTTCGAGTCTCCTTACCCACCCCATTTGTTGTGAGCACGACCCTTGATATCATGCGCTTTGCAGTACTGCGCTTATAGCTCAGGCGGATAGAGCGATGGATTCCTAATCCGTAGGTCGCAGGTTCGAGTCCTGCTAAGCGCACCAGGATCGTGAGGCTAGCGCCCATAGCTCAACTGGATAGAGCTGCGGACTTCGGATCCGCAGGTTGCGGGGTGGGATCGCTTGACAGCCTCATGAAAAGTCCTATAATCGTTGTGTTCGAGTTGTGGGTCGTTAGCTCAATTGGTAGAGCATCTGACTCTTAATCAGGCGGTTACAGGTTCAAGTCCTGTACGACCCACCACCACTTGCCCAAAGATTCAGTTCCCTGCGATGTCAGTAAGTATTCAGCGAGGGTGGCGGAACTGGCAGACGCGCTGGACCTAGGATCCAGTGGGTAATTCCATGCGGGTTCGACTCCCGCCCTTCGCACCAACCTGGAGGAGACCGTGGAATACACCACCACCAACAAGATTGGCAATTCGACCGTACTCTCTGCAACATTCAGTGCCGACGAAGTCTCAGCAATGCGCCGCGAGGCGATGCAAGCGATGGCTGGCAAACTTCGCATACCCGGGTTCCGTCCGGGCAAGGCTCCCCTTTCCATCGTCGCCAAGTATACTAGCGATGAGGAGTTGAAGGACGACGTCCTTCAGAAGGCAGCCTCTCAAACCTATGTCACGTTCCTTAAGGAACACAAGGAGACCGACGCTCTCATTTTTGAGCCCGAACTCGTCGATTCAGTACTGGAAGATGATGCAGCCGAGGGACTCAAGGTCGACGTACGTGTCTTCGAGATGCCCAAGGCAGATCATGACCTGTGGAGCGGTGTGGAGGTTGAAGGCGTCTCGACTGACACATCCAAAGCTGTTGAACGCCGCATCAAGGCTCTTGTCGACGCTGTGACCGAGACATCTCCGAAGGATGGTCCTGCTGCCCACGGCGATTCCGTCACTGTCACTGTCGCGACCGAGAAATCCCAGAATCCGTACCACACAGAGTTCACGGTTGGCGAGGGCGAAGTGGGCAAGGCCTACGAGCCATTCCTTACTGGAATGAATGTCGGAGAATCGAGACATTTCAGTGTGCAGCTGCAGGAGAGCGCCCTCGAGGGAGACATCACGCTCGACGGCGTCGCGGAGAAACACATTCCCGAAGTCAACGATGAGTTTGCCCGGACTGTCGGTGCGTTCGGTTCCCTCGTGGAGCTTCGGAAGACCCTGGAAGAAGATGAACAGCACAAGGCGGATGAGGCGAGGAAGGACACGATCTTCGGCCGTGCTATCGAGACTGCAGCGGAGAAGCTGGGCATCGATTTCCCCGGGTATATTCGGCGTGACGCGACTCAGGAACGGCTCGGCGAAATCAAGGACAGCCTTGCACGCAATGGGCTTTCCCTCAACGAGTACCTGAAGTACAATAATATCAGCGCCGAACAATTGACCAAGGATGTTGAAGCGGATGCCGTCAAGCTGCTCCAGCGCGACCTTCTGATGGAGGCAACTGAGAGAGCATGCGGTATCGTGGCTGGGGACGCAGACATCGAAGTGTATGTGGCGTCGCATAAGGACGAATTGGGCAAGGCAGGTATCGATGGGGCGACGGAGACTGGACGCAAGACGGTCCGGAACGTGATCGTATGGGAGAAGACGCGCAGCCTTATTGCTGACGCAGTTCAGTTGAAGGAGCCCTCAGTGGCCAAGCAGGAGGTCCAATGAGCGTTATTCCGTATGTCGTCGAACAGACCGTTCATGGTGAGCGTGGCTACGATATCTACTCCCGGCTGCTGAAGGATCGCATCGTGTTCCTCGGTGGGGAGATCGATACCCAGGTCTCGAACCTGATCGTCGCCGAAATGCTCTATTTGACCGCCGAGAACGCCACCAAAGACATCTACCTCTATATCAATAGCGTTGGCGGCGAAGTCACTCCCGGCATGGCGATTTACGATACCATGCAGTACATCACCGCTCCCGTTTCCACCATCTGTCTGGGACAAGCGGCGAGCCTCGCAGCCATTCTTCTTGCTGCCGGACGCAAGGGAAAGAGATTTGCGCTGCCCAATTCGCGTATCATGATCCACCAGCCCTGGGGCGGAGCACAGGGGCAGGCGACGGACATCGAAATCCAGGCCAAGGAGATTCTGCGGATCAAGGAGTCCGTGAGCAACATTCTCGCATCACATACGGGGAAACCTCTCGACATTGTGCGAAGAGACACAGAGCGGGATTTCTTCATGTCTGCACAAGAGGCGGTGGACTACGGCATCGTAGACCAGGTTATCTCCAAGATTGGCGTTGCAGGAGAAGTTGGCCCGTTGGCGAAGAATGTCGAGCCACAATAGCGAAGAACCGTCCTGCTCGTTCTGCGGGAAGAGGTCGAGTGAAGTCGGTCTGCTCATCAAGGGGCTCGACGGATCGTATATCTGCGACGATTGCATCGAGCGGGGCAGCCAGCTCATGCAGCAGTCCAGGCATGAGAGTCATGCCATCGAGTTCAAGTCCCTGCGCCCCAAGGAAATCTATGCGCGCCTGAACGAGTATGTCATTGGTCAGAATGAGGTCAAGAAGGCACTTGCCGTTGGCGCGTACAATCACTACAAACGCCTGAGAGCCAAGAAGGACTCCAGGGTAGAGATCGAGAAGTCCAACATTTTGCTCGCAGGCCCCACGGGGGTCGGCAAGACCTATCTGGCCAGGACTCTTGCCCGCATCCTTGATGTTCCGTTCACCATCGCCGACGCGACGACACTTACCGAGGCGGGCTACGTTGGCGAGGATGTGGAGAACATCCTCCTTGGACTCCTGCAGGCTACGAATTTCGACGTTGCCCGGGCTGAGTGCGGCATCGTCTATATCGACGAGATCGACAAGATCGGGCGAAAGTCCGAGAACCCCTCAATCACGCGTGACGTCAGTGGTGAAGGAGTCCAGCAGGCGCTTCTCAAGATCGTGGAAGGGACGATTGCCAGTGTTCCTCCTCAAGGTGGACGCAAGCATCCACTTCAGGAGAGCATCAAGTTCAACACCCAAGACGTTCTCTTCATTGCCGGTGGGACATTTGACGGACTAGACAGTATCAGGAACCTCCGAGCAAACCCGAGGGAGGTTGGGTTCGTTCACGAGCCAGCCGATCGCAAAGGGAAGACACTGCTCAGCTCCGACTTCGTGAAGTTCGGCATGTTGCCTGAGCTCGTAGGCAGATTTCCCCTGAAACTTGAGCTGGAAGAACTCTCAGTGAGTGACCTGAAGCGGATTCTGGTCGAGCCAAAGAATTCGATCGTCCAGCAGTATCAGGAGCTTTTTGCCATGGACGGAGTCGACCTGACATTCACCGAATCTGCACTGGAACGCATCGCCGAGAAAGCGAAAGACATGGGCATGGGAGCCCGTGGTTTGAAGTCCGTAGTCGACCAGCCCATGGTGGACCTGATGTTCGAACTGCCTTCCTTCAAGGGAGTCACGGAGGTAGCCGTGGGAGACGATTTTTTCTCCGATCGCCATGAGGTCGTTGCGACGAGAACCGACGGGACGACCGAGCGCATTCCCTTGCCGGAATCTGCTTGATAGGAGAGCACACCATCAATGAGTGAACGTGACTGGCAACTAACTGAAGCGCCACTGATTCCCCTGCGGAACGTGGTGGTTTTTCCATATCATGTCCTTCCCCTCTTCGTGGGCAGGCCAAAATCGTTAAAGAGCATCGAATCCGCGTTGGCGGCCAACCGCAAGATTGTGCTTGTATGCCAGAAGGACGAGTCGAACGAAGACCCCGGTCTTGCCGACCTCTATGACATCGGCGTGGGGGCTGAGATACTGCAGCTGCTCAAGCTGCCCGATGGGAGCGATCGAGTCCTCGTAGAGGGCGTCCGCAGAGTCCGCATCAAGAACGTGCGCTTGGACGATGAGGAGATGCTTGTAGCCAGCGTCGAACCACTGCCCGTAGACGACAAGGCGTCGACAGAGCGCCAGGCTCTCATGCGCGTTGTTCTCGACCAGTTCTCCCAGTATGTCGAGTTGTCCAGGAAACTGCCTTCGGAAGCAGTGAACAACGTCTCCGGTGTCACAGAGCCAGACAGGTTCGCGGACCTCATTGCGAGCAGCCTTCTCCTCGGGACCGAAGACCGGCAGGCGCTGCTTGCGTTGCTGGATGCAGAGGAACGGCTTCACCGCATCGCTGAGCTTCTCGCCAAGGAGATCTACGTGCTGGAGCTTGCGCGGAAGATCGAAAGCGACGTGAAAGCCAAGGTCGACCAGTCCCAGCGCGAGTACTACCTGCGCGAGCAGGTGAGAGTAATCGAGAAAGAACTGGGTGAAGAGGGTGAGGAGGCCGGCGAGGTTGGTGAGTATCGACAGAAGCTCGAGAAGATCCATATGCCAGCCTACGCCCGCGACAAGATCGATGAAGAGTTGGCCAGACTCGCGAAGACGCCGGCCATGAGTCCGGAAAGCTCCGTCATCAGAACGTATCTTGACTGGCTTGTCGGCCTTCCATGGGACATCAGGACTGCCGACAAGATCAACCTCAAGCGCGCACGCAAGGTCCTGGACAAGGACCACTATGGACTTGAAGAGATCAAGGACCGGATACTCGAGTATCTTGCGGTGCGCAAGCTTTCGGACAAGGCCAAGGGTCCGATTCTCTGTTTCGTCGGGCCACCTGGCGTTGGCAAGACATCGCTGGGAAAGTCCATTGCAGAGACGCTCGACAGGAAATTCGTCCACGTCTCCCTCGGAGGCATCCGCGATGAGGCGGAAGTGCGCGGACATCGGAGAACCTACGTCGGAGCCATGCCGGGGCGCATCATTCAGGGGATCAAGCAGGCGGGCACCAAGAATCCGGTCTTCCTTCTGGATGAGATCGACAAGGTGGGGGCGGACTTCCGGGGCGACCCGACAGCTGCTCTGCTTGAGGCGCTTGATCCAGAACAGAATACGCAATTCAGTGACCACTATATCGAGATCCCGTTTGATCTCTCTGAGGTCCTGTTCCTGACGACGGCGAATGTGTCGGAGACGATTCCATCAGCTCTTCTCGACCGCATGGAGGTTATTTCCCTGCCTGGATACACAGACGAGGAGAAACAGCAGATAGCCAGGCATTTCCTTCTTCCCAAGGCCATGCAGCAGCATGGGCTCAAGCAGGAAGACCTTGCCGTCGATGACCATGCGGTGTTGGCGATTATCCAGCAGTACACGCGGGAAGCCGGAGTGCGGGGACTCGAGCGCTCGCTTGTCAGGATATGTCGCAAGGTAGCGAGAGCGAAAGTGGAGGAGAAGAGGCTGTTCGCGGGCGTCACCGTTCACGCGGATAATCTTGCCGCCTACCTGGACTTGGCCCCATATTCGTACACGAGTCTTATCAAGGAAGCGCGCGTAGGAGTCGCATGTGGTCTTGTCGTGACGCAGTATGGAGGGGACACCGTCTACGTCGAATCCACGCGCATGGACGGCAAAGGCAATCTTCAACTCACGGGCCAACTCGGCGACGTCATGAAGGAATCAGCCCAGGCTGCGCTCAGTTATATCCGTACGCATGCTGTCGACATTGGGCTGGACCCCCATTTCATTGAGAAGACGGATCTGCACGTGCATGTTCCGGAAGGCGCAGTGCCCAAGGAAGGGCCATCTGCCGGCGTCACAATGGCAACGGCCATGGTTTCGGCCCTCACGGGCCGAAGAGTGCGTTCAGACATAGCGATGACCGGTGAGATTACACTACGCGGGCAGGTGCTGCCCGTGGGTGGCATCAAGGCAAAGGTACTCGGGGCATACCGCGCTGGGATCAGGAAACTGATCCTTCCTGAAGAAAACCGTCGCGACACCAGCAAGATTTCGCCCGATATCAGCAAGAAGCTCGAGTTCACCTTTGTCAACGACATTGCGCAGGTGCTTGAAGAGGCTCTCCTGCCGGCCGGATCAGCAAGCGGTTCCAAGCGTCGCCGCTAGGGGGGCAAGATGGATCGCGAACAGGCCGGTACAGCTCTTCGGGATAGGCGAACGTCACTTGAATTGTCGCTTGAGGATGTTGCCCGCGCAACTCTGCTGCGCAAGTCCGTGCTTGAATCCCTCGAAGCAGGCGGTCCACCGGAACCAAACGGGTATTTCAAGTCATACGCGCGTCGCTACGCTCAGTTTCTTGGGCTGAACGGCGATGAGGTTGTTGCCGCGTTTGTGGGTTCGTCTGCCACCGTTGCTGGCGATTCTGACGCGCTGGCTGCCCAACCTTCGAGGCTTGGTCGTTCTGTGCTGGCTGTTTCAGCATACAAGAAGAAGCGGAGTCTTGTTTCCACCGGACTGGTCGTCGTCGTAGCTCTTGTAGCTGCCGTCGTTCTGCTTTCCAGGGAATGGCCGACTACGGTCATCGTGCCGGGAGGGCAGACCGATCAATCGAGTACGCCGTCTGTGCCTGCAACTCCTTCTATTCCAGATAGCGCGCCAGTCTTGCCGGCCAATGGGGCGATAACGCTCAGATTCGCGCCGACGACTCAACGTGCATGGCTGGAGATTACGGTGGACGGGAACGTCGTCTTCTCCGGAATCCTGCGTCCGGGAGACAGCACACAGGCTACGGGGAACCATGTTGTCGTCGACTTCGGCAATGCCATGTACACGCAGGTGACGGCAAATGGGGTTGACCAGGGAGTGGTCTCTCCCGACAAGACGGTCATGACCCTTGAGTATGGTTCACCAGCGCATACACCGTAGGCCTCGAGTCTGCATTGTCAGTCTCGGGTGTGCAAAGAACCTGGCTGATAGCGAGGCAGTGCTTGGGCAGATCGTTGCGGCAGAACCGACCGCTCTGGTGTGTGCCGAGCCCCAGGATGCCGATGTAGTTGTCGTAAACACGTGTGGTTTCCTGAAAGCGGCTCGTGATGAGGCTGACGAGACACTCGATGCTGTCGAGTTCCTGCAGGCCGAAGGGCATGTTGTACGAATTGTTGCGGTAGGCTGCTATCCGCAGTTGTGGAGGGAGCAAGTCCTGAAGCGACATCCAGGATTGTATGCCGTCATGGGAGTGGATGCGATGTACCAGAGAGCATTCTGGGAGAGCCTGCTGAAGCAGGTTCCACCTTCAGGGGTCGAGCAGCCCGTCGACCTCGATACCATGCGGGCGTTCGAAGCACCACGCGTTTTGAGCGGGGGTGGCTCCTATGCCTACCTCAAGATAGCAGACGGGTGCTCGCAGCGCTGTACCTACTGCACCATACCCCGGATCAAGGGGCCTCTCGTCAGTCGCTCCGTCGACACAATTCTCCGTGAGGCGGAGCAATTGATACGGACTGGCGTGACCGAGCTCATCCTTGTTTCGCAAAACACGAGTGCCTACGGCATGGATCTGACGCCCGGACATCGTCCGCAGCTTGCAGCTCTCCTTCGCGGACTCGATCAATTGACGGGTATCAGGATTCTGCGGGTGTTGTATCTCTACCCCACACTGGTGACTCAGGAGCTCCTTGAGGCGATTGGCAGTTCACGCCACGTTGCGCACTACGTCGACATCCCGTTGCAGCATACGGATCCGGTCGTTCTGAAGACTATGGGACGCCCTTGGGCGGCTGGGTCGGCAGCCCGCGTCGTCGACCGCGTTCGACGGATCATCCCGGATGCTGGACTCCGGAGCACGTTCATCGTCGGGTTCCCTGGAGAGACGGAAGAACAGTTCAAGCGCCTGCTTGCCGATCTCTCTGTGCTTCGGCTGGACCATGCGTCGGCGTTTGCCTACTCGAGGGAAGCGTTTGCCGTATCTTCGCGGTTCCCGGATCAGGTGCATGGGTCGACGAAGTCCCGACGGTTGCGTGAGTTCATGGAGTCCCAGCAGAAGATCTCCTCTTCCATCAACGAGGTTCGATACCTGGGCAGGGACGTCGAGGTCATCGTCGATGGAGTGACTCAATCAGGAATCTACGGCAGGACACTGCTCGATGCGCCCGATGTCGACAACACCGTCCAGGTACGAACCGGGCACAAGACGCAACCTGCACTCGGCGATATCTGCAGGGCACGCATCACGACCGTTGGTCCGTATGACCTTAACGGCTTCCTCGTGTGAGAGCGTTTGTCGCTATCCCTCTTCCAGGAAGCTTTGCTGACTGGCTGCGACCCTACATGACTGCCTTTGCTTCAAAAGTCCCGGGGCTCAGACCGGTTCCGGTCGCCTCCTGTCACATCACACTGCGGTTCCTCGGGGAGCTTCCGGATGAGCAACTTGGTGACGCTAGACGGCGCCTGTCGCTGTCGCTTGCGGCGATGCCGGGGACCAGCGTCCTGCTGGACGGGTTCGGAGTATTTCGCCGGGATGGGCAGCCCTCCGTTCTGTGGACCTGGCCAGGCGTCGTCCCCCGGGCTCTCGCCGCTCTATCGGCAACAGTCGATCGCTCCTTGTCGGGGCTGGGTTCGAACGGTCGGGCGGAGCGTTTCGCGCCACACGTGACGTTAGGCCGGTTCGCAACCGGGACCCGTGAAGACCAGGTCGCGGCCATCGAGGCATGGCCTGCAAAACCGTGTGCCGTTCCCGTCATGGACGTTGTTCTCTATGAGAGCGTCATGGGACAGGGTCATCCGATGTACATTGCTCGCGGTGCGGTGCGGCTTGCGCCATTTGCTGAATAGGGATACCGAATTATACTGAAGTGTAGGGCTTACACCAAACGTGGAGGCTATATGGAAAACGGGAAGATGGTTGACAAGGTACAGAAGAGCGAGGCAGCCGACAGAGTAACCGATCGCGACAAAGCTCTGGCAGCCGCCATGGCTCAGATAGAGAAGCAATTTGGAAAGGGTTCAGTCATGAAGCTGGGCGATCGCTCAGACAGAGCGTTAGTCCCTGCCATTTCGACCGGAAGCCTGTCTCTTGATGCCGCGCTCGGCATCGGCGGACTTCCGCGCGGCAGGATCGTCGAGATCTATGGTCCGGAGGGAGGAGGCAAGACCACTCTTGCTCTCCAGGCAATTGCCGAAGCACAGAAGGCGGGGGGGAGGGCGGCGTTCATCGACGCCGAGCACGCTCTTGACCCCGTGTACGCCCGCAGCATCGGAGTCGATGTAGACGAGCTGATCATCTCACAGCCTGACTATGCCGAGCAAGCTCTGGAGATAGCCGACATGCTTGTTCAGTCGGGTGGTTTGGACGTGTTTGCCCTTGATTCTGTAGCAGCTCTCGTCCCGAGAGTCGAACTCGAAGGCATGATGGGGGATCAGTTCGTGGGACTTCAGGCGCGTCTCATGTCCCAGGCTCTGCGCAAACTTGCAGGTGTCCTGAGCAAGTCACAGACGTGTGCTATCTTCATCAACCAGTTGCGCGAAAAGATCGGCGTCACGTATGGAAATCCAGAGGTCACCCCAGGCGGGCGTGCTCTGAAGTTCTACTCATCCGTGAGGCTGGAAGTGCGTCGCGTCGAAAGCATCACCGAGGGCGATGCGGTCATTGGCAACAAGGTGAAGGTGAAGGTTGTCAAGAACAAGATGGCGCCGCCCTATCGAGTGGCGCAGTTTGACATCATTTTTGGCAAGGGTATCCAGACGTTCGGCGAGGTCGTCGACTTGGCCGTGCAGTTCGACATCATCGAGAAGAGCGGGTCGTGGTATGCCTACGGCGGCACACGGCTTGCACAGGGACGTGACAATGCTGCGGCCTACCTCAAGGAGCACCCAGACATCATGGCCGAGATAAAGGGAAAGGTCCGCGACAAGCTTTCGCCTCAAGCGGAGCCTACCCCCACAGACTAGTTCGGCAGGGTTCCTTGAAGGCACTTCGGTCGGCTCTGGCTAGATCGGAGTCATACACACTAAGGATGGTAGATACATGCTTGGAATAAACGGGATCATCTCCTCCGCGATATACGCGGGGATGCTGATTCTTGGTATTGTTATAGGTCTCCTCATCGAAGGATACATCGCCAGGAACCGTGTCGAGTCAGCGCGTGAGCTCGTGCGCAAGATGGAACAGGAAGCGCGTTCGAGCATCGAGGCCGAGAATGCCAAGAACAGGCTCAAGCTCCAAGAGGAACTGGAAGAGAAGAAGAACAGTCTGGAGAACAAGTTCGTTGCACGCCAGACAGAGCTGCAGAAGACGGAGCATCGTCTGATCCAGAAAGAGGATTTCCTTGACCATCGCGTCGAGCAGGTGGAACAAAAAGACCGGGATCTCGACGCAGTACAAGAGAAGCTTCGCAGCAAGACGGAGGCCCTCGATGGTCAGCGAGTTGCGGCCGAAGCTGAGTTGCAGCGCATCGCGCAACTGAATCCCGAGGAGGCCCGGACGATTGTTCTGGATCGAGCCGAGAAAGATACGAGGACCCGTGTCGCCAAGATGGTCGGCGAGGTGGTGCATGATGCTCAGCTTCAGGCTGATGCCAAGGCAGCTGAGGTCATTGCCTCGTCGATCCAGAAGATTGCCAGTGACTACGTGGGTGAGTCTACGATCAGCGTTGTTCCTCTCCCGTCTGAAGATTGGAAGGGACGCATTATTGGCCGGGAAGGCCGAAACATCAGGGCTTTCGAGACCCTCACTGGCGTGGATCTCCTGATCGACGATACGCCGGAAGCCGTCACGTTGTCGGCGTTCAACCCGATTCGACGGGAAGTAGCACGGATTGCCCTGGAACGACTGGTCGTTGACGGGCGCATTCACCCGGCGCACATCGAACAATTCGTCGAGGAAGCGGAACGCCAGATGGACGAGCGAGTCTTCAGTGAAGGGCAGCAGGCCGCGAATCATGTCGGCATTGCCGGTCTCTCCGACGAGATCACTCGCCTGATTGGTCGTCTGAAGTATCGCACCAGCTATGGCCAGAACGTCCTCGCGCATTCGGTGGAGACCGCTTTCATAGCAGCCAACATCGCGTCAGAGCTGAAGCTGCCTGCTGGGCCGGCAAAGCGGGCCGGGTTCCTTCACGATATCGGCAAGGCTGTCGACTACGAAGTCGAAGGGCCGCACGCCCTCATCGGATCGGACATCCTGAACAAGTCCGGCGAATCCGGGGACATCGTTCATGCCGTCGCCGCACATCATACCGACATCCCCATGGAGACCGTTCTGGACGTCATCGTGCACGTCGCCGACGCTCTCTCCGCATCAAGACCGGGTGCTCGCCGAGAAAGCGTCGAAAGCTACATCAAGCGCCTGGAGAAGCTGGAGTCTATTGCGAACTCGATTCCTGGAATCAAGAAGTCGTATGCCATACAGGCGGGGCGCGAGCTCCGAATTCTGGTGGAACCCGATGAAGTTGACGAGTCCCTGGCAGCAAAGATCGCCATGGATGTTGCTCGCAAGGTGGAGCTGGAAGTCTCGTATCCGGGGCAGATCAAGGTGACCGTCGTTCGTGAGACCAGATACTCCGACTACGCCAAATAGCACGCTTGACGGCCTGGATACTGCATACAAGCTTCCTTTCGAGAAGGATTCTCTCGGTAAACTCCCGGCTATGCCGGGGGTTTACGTCATACGGGATTCTTCTGACCGCATCATCTATGTCGGCAAGGCCAAGAATCTCCGCAAGAGAGTCGAGTCGTACTTCAGAAATGACCTGAACCCGAAGACCAGATCGATGGTGGGCAATGCCCGTTTCTTCAGTTTCATCACGGCGGGACACGAG
>JAPLGJ010000157.1 GCA_026390215.1 Caldisericota bacterium | reverse complement strand
GTTTGTCATGTATATTGTTATTGTTGGTTGTGGGCGCCTTGGCGCTCAGCTTGCTACGAAGCTCTCGGAAGAAGGCCATGACGTTGCCGTGGTCGACCGCAATTCAGGCAATTTCGCTCGACTCAGCGATGAGTTCAATGGGGCTACGATCACCGGAGTCGGATTCGACATCGAGGTACTGAGGTCTGCAGGGATTGAACATGCCGACGGTTTCGCTGCAGTGAGTGACGGGGACAACATGAACATCATGGCGGCACAGGTCGCCAAGACGATTTTCAAAGTGCCCATGGTGATCGCCCGCGTGTTCGACCCTGTCAAGGGAGAGACCTACCGGGCTCTCGGTCTTGAGACGGTTTGCCCGACGACTTCAGCTGCGAACATCATCTACAGCAAGTTCATGATCCGCGACGAGGAGAGCCACTTCATTCTGCCCGGGGGTGGTATCGAGCTGGTCGAAGCCACGTTCCAAACCAGGATTCCGGCGACAACGATCGTCGAAATCGAGGCTCTGGACGACTTCAAGGTTATCTCGCTGACGAGAGATGGAACGACGACGTTCCCCAAAGCAGCCGACATTCTCGTCGAAGGCGATCACCTTCTGGTGGCACTGCACATATCGGACCTTCCAAAGGTGAGAGCGATTTTCCATCTGGATGAGAGGTAGGACCATGTATATCATTATTGCAGGTGGAGGAAAGGTCGGGTCCTATCTGGCTCACTTGCTTGTCGGCAAGGGGCATGACGTTGCGGTTATCGAGCAAAGTGCAGAGGCTTGTGAGGCGTTGTCGGATTGGGGAAAGGCGCTGGTCATCAACGGCGACTGCTGTGACATGGGAGCGCTCATCGACGCCGGCATCGAGAAAACTGACCGGTTTGCGGCAGTCACGGGCGACGACGCCGACAACCTGGTTGCGTGTCAGCTCGCCAAGGTTCGCTTCAAGGTTCCACTGACAACAGCTCGTATCAACGACCCTCGTAACGAAGACATCTTTCACAAGTTCGGCGTGGATTTTGCTCTGAACTCGACGAACATCCTTGCGACGGTCATCGAGGAAGGCATCATTGTCAATGACATGATCCCCCTTGTGTCGCTGGGCAAGGGAAAGGCGACCCTTGTCGAGCTGAAGATTTCCGGTGAGTCTCCGGTGACCGGGAAAACGTTGAGGGAGCTGACATGGCCCAGAGGGTGTGTCGTGGCTGCCATCCTGCATGAGGGTGACGTGATCTTCCCGCGAGGAGCAACGGTGTTGAATGCAGGCGACGTCGTCGTCGGCCTTGTGGCTCCTGAGGCGGAAGAGCAGTTCAGACGAGTATTCCGGAAGGGATGAACGTCATGAAGGAAAGAACTCGCACGAGGCGTTCGACCTTTCTCCGTCGTGACCTCCTCGGGATGCTCACCGAGGTAGCGTTTACGGGCGCCCTCATCGGGGTCGGACTTCTCATTTCCTGGCTGTTCTTCGTGGGGCGCTAGACTATGGTTCGCCGGGTCTGGAGAGAGGACTTTCGTATCATAGGCTACTACACCGGCCTCGTCACTATTGGCGTCGGTCTGCTGATGCTCGTTCCGATGATGACCAGTCTCGTTTTTCGTGAGTGGGCGTCCGCTCTGGATTTTGCGGTTTCTGTTGCACTCACCCTGCTAGTCGGGTACGTCCTGGCACTGATCTCTCGCACGAAGAGCACCCCAGGGCTGACTCATGCAATGGTCATCGCCGCGGGATCATGGCTGGTCGCCATGGTGCTGTCCGGCGTTCCCTACATGCTGAGCGGGCACATGAAGTCGTTCCTTGATGCGTGCTTCGACACGATGAGCGGGTTCACGACGACCGGCATGTTTCTCCTGCAGGACCTGGATCATATTTCCGAGGGACTGAACATGTGGCGCCATCTCCTGACGTACGTCGGCGGTCAAGGGATCGTCGTGCTGGCTCTGACCTTCCTGATTGGGTCTACGGGCGGAGCGTTCAAGATCATGGTCGGCGAAGGCAAGGAAGAGAAGCTCGAGCCCAACGTCCGGCACATCGCGGTCCTCATCTGGCGCATTTCCCTGATCTACCTGGGCGTTGGCACCCTCGTTCTTGGAGTCATCGCCATCGCGAATGGCATCAAGCCGTCTCTTGCATTCTTTCACGGCGCGTACGTCTTCATGTCCGCCTGGAGCACGGGAGGTTTCGCCCCCTACAGCCAGAACATGCTGTACTATCACAGCAGTACCATGGAGATCGCAAGTATGGTGTTCTTCATCCTGGGGTCATTCAACTTCGCACTGCACTACGCCGTCTGGAGCGGCAACCGCAGGGAGATCCTTCGCAACGTCGAGATCGTCTCGTTTACGATCACGGTGTTGACGACGTTTTCTCTCGTGTGTCTGGCCCTCATGCAGCGAGGCGTCTATCCAGATGCCGTGGCATTGTTCCGGCGCGGATTCTTTCAGCTCATATCGGGCCATACGACGACCGGCCAGTCCAACATCTACGCGCGGACGTTTGTGCGGGAATGGGGCCCGCTGGGCATGCTTGCGACGACCATTGCCATGGCTATTGGCGCGAGCGCCGCTTCGACAGGAGGCGGGTTCAAGGGCCTGCGCATGGGTATCATCGTCAAGGGCATAGCGACCGACATCAGGAAACTCCTGTCTCCCGAGCGTGCCGTCGTCACGGGGCACTATCATCACCTGCATGACAACATCCTCACCGACAGCGTGGTCAAGAGCGCGGCGGTCATCGTCGTCCTGTATACCCTCGTCTACGCCGTCGGTGCCGTTGTCGGCATGGCCTACGGATATCCCATGGCAGATGCACTGTTCGAGTCCGTGTCGGCCGGCAGCAACACCGGGCTTTCGTGTGGAGTGACGCAGGCCGGCATGCCCACGCTGCTGAAAATCGTGTACATGCTGGAGATGTGGATGGGACGCCTGGAGTTTCTGTCTGTGTTCACGCTGTTCGGGTTCATCGCAACAAGTCTTCGGAGCATGAGACTCAGGAAGGCAGCCGCATGAAGAGACTCTGGGTCGCCCTGACAGTCGTGGCGCTCGCAGTTCTGATCTTCGCCCCGGTCCCCGTACGTGCTGGACAACCGCTCCTGCTGTCGACGACGGAACTGGTAGAAAACTCGTACAAGTGGGACGGGAAGACGGTTTCCTTCAAGGGAGAAGTACTGCAGGACCTGATGGTACGCGAGGACGGCACATGGATGAACCTGTCAGACGGCAACAACACTGCCATGGGGGTATTCGTACCGAAGGACGTGGCCATGCCTGTCATCGCGCGCGTAGAGGACTACCGCACGATCGGAGATGTCGTGCTTGTTACCGGGGTCTTCCACCGAGTATGCGTCCAGCACCAGGGCGAAACCGATATTCACGCGTTGAACGTGACAGTCGTGACTCCTGGTTCGCCGAGGGAGAACCCCATTCACCTCGACAGGGTCCTGTGGCTTGTTGTTCTCTCCGGGCTTCTGGGTCTGGTCATGTGGCTCTACTATCGCAAACCGGCTCGCGCGACCAAACACTGAGTACCGCTACGAAACATCTGTGTGAAACAGGGAGGCCCCGCGTGAGCGGGGCCTCCCTGCCATGTACGTTCTCCTCTGCTCAGGCTCTGAATGCAGGGTTGCCTGCCACGATCGTGGCGAGGACCTGAGTCGACCGTACTGCCTGTGGGTCGTTGTCTCCAAGGATGTCCCTCGACAGAACGACGACATCCGCGTCCTGCCCTTCCGCGAGATTGCCCCGCTGTCCAGAAAGGCCTACGGAGTTCTGAGGAGCCACGGTGTACGCGGTAAGCGCCTCGTGCATGCTGACACACTGCTCACCCTGATACGGCTGCTCGCCTGGCCGTGTCCGGAACGCAGCGAACGCGATGCCCTTGAGTGCGTCCGGATCTTCGACGGGTGCGT
Organism: Caldisericota bacterium; assembly: GCA_026390215.1. GTDB lineage: Bacteria > Caldisericota > Caldisericia > Cryosericales > Cryosericaceae > Cryosericum. Next base: position 9,788 of record JAPLGJ010000157.1, on the reverse strand, counting down.
CGGATCCGAAGTTCAGCTCCACGCCGCTGTCGAGCAGTGACCTGAAAGCATATGAACCAGGATGTGGCGTGGGGAAGGCGGTCTTCAGCTTCCCGATGTCGAGGTCGAGATGCGAGGGTTGGACGGACGCTGTGATCCCAAGGTTTGCAAAGCGTTTCACATCCTCGGGGCGCAGGAACTGGGCGTGTTCTATACGATGGTGCGCATGCCCCTTGGAGGTGGCGATGCCAGCTTGTTCGAACGCATCCAGCGCCTCTTTGTTCGCCCTGTCGCCGATGGCGTGGATCCATACCCACATTCCGTTCTCGTCCGCCTTGCGGAATCGATCGGCCAGCCAGTTTACGGATTCATAGGCGTGGTAGCCATAGTTGCCGGGTGTTCCCTGCCACGGCTCCTCCATGTACGCCGTCCGGGAACCGAGTGATCCGTCGGCGAAGAGCTTGATGCCTCCGAGTCGCAGGAAATCGGAGCCGAAACCGGACCGAAGCCCGACCGAAACGGCCGCGTCGAGGTTGTCGAGGCCGATGGCCTGCCAGATCCGGATGCGAGGTTCTTCGCTCATGGCGGGGATCAGCGCCTCGAGTTCCGGGAGAATCCCGTAGTCCATGCTACAGCACGAGGCAAAGCCCATCGAGAGCAGTTTGCTGATGGCCATATGGAGTGCAGCGAACCGTTCGTCGAGCCGGGGGGCGGGAATTCGGGAAAGAACCCAGTCCTGAGCAGCGTCACGGACGATGCCAGTGGGACCGTCCGTGTCACATGGAACGAGGTCAGAATCGAACGGGCGGGAGTTCCACAGGTCGACGGCCTTCAGAGCCGCCGTGTTGAGCCAGAGCGAGTGGTAGTCTTTGCGGTTGAGCACTACTGGCGAATTCGGGTAGAGGTCGTCGAGCTGTCGGCGATGCGGGCTCTTGGACCAGAGTTCGTCATCCCAGCAATCGCCCCGGACCCAGGCTCCGCTGTCCGGTCTGCCAGTGGTACGGATGCGCTCCAAGGCGCTGTCGAGTGATGCTTCGCCATTCAGGTTCAGACGGAGAAGCGAGAATCCATACAAGTCAAGGTGCAGGTGAGCGTCCATGAAGGCCGGATAGCACGTCGCTCCAGGTGTACCGATGAAATCGAGGACCTGTGCGTTCCTGCTGGAGGCCATAGCCTGAACCTCGGCAGTACCTCCAATACGGTCGATGATTCCATCTCTCACATACAGGGCGTCACCCGTCTGTTTCCACCATCCGCCCAGCGACGACATCACCCTGACATGGAGCAGTGCTGTGTCTTCATGCTGAATGATCACATTCCTCCCGCCCGCATGCGGACGCTCACCGTGGCAAGAAGCCCTGGAGCCCCAGGGTGGCACGTTCCAGAACTGACGGAGTCATTGTAGTTCGGCAGGCGCAGGCTTCAACTCGCCGGGTCTGCCAGCAGCAGAAGCTCAGGCCAGCTTTCGATAAGGTAGGTGGGCTTGAGCTCAAGCAGCGCTTCGCGCCCGATGTAGCCGAATGTGCAGCCGCACGAAGCGACACCAGCGTTGCGAGCTACAAGGACGTCATTCCGGGAGTCCCCTACCATGAGCGTTCGCTCCCTGCTGGTGCCGATGTCTCGTATCAGGGACAGGAGACTGGACGGGTTTGGCTTGCGGAGGTCGGCGTCACCGGGGCCGACCACACGATCAAAATGCCGGAGGATCCCGAGGTGCCGCAGGATTTCGAGTGAGAGATCCTGGGGTTTGTTTGTCAATACTGACAAGTGGGCACCCCGTTCACGAAGCGATGTGAGTGTCTCCGAGCAGCCTTCATAGATGTGCGAGAAGTCAGTACAATGGTCCATGTAGTAGGATCGGAACTCGTCTACCAGCTCATCGACGAACTCCCCTTCGTCAGTCTGGAAGGCTTGCTTCATCATGTCGTCCAGTCCGTCGCCGACCCACGAGACGACTGTGACGACGTCGACGACTGGCCGGGCGTGCAGCTGAAGGATACGATTGGTGGCTTCCGCGATGTCACGGCGCGTATCAACAAGTGTTCCATCGAGGTCGAACAAGTAGAGATCGAACACAGGCATTCCCCCTTGCGGTGATGTGGCGCAGATGATTCTCATGTATACTGTACTGATGCACAGGCGCAAGTCTACCCTCGTATCTGTGAATCCGCACCATGCCTGGTTTCTGACGTGCCGCGACCCCGAGTGCGACTCGTTGTGACAGGAGAGGAACAGCATTGACGGAGACAAGACTCATCAAGGACAGTACGGGGTTCGCGTCGCTGGAACCGTTCTGGAATCGACTGGTAGCTGAAAGCGTTGCCAGTACGTGCCATTCTACGTTCGAATGGTTGTTCACCTGGTGGAAACATTTCAGTGCGGACAAGCGACTCCTGCTCATCGCAGCATTCGAGGACGGCATGCTCGCCGGCCTTGCGCCGTTGTATGCCGACGCCTGTGCCGACGGGTTCAGGGACCTCCATTTCATCGGCCAGGGCCTCTCGGACTATGCTGACTTCATCACGCCCCGTGATCGCCCTGACATAGCTGAAGCCCTTGTCTCAGCCCTGCTGGATCTCCGTTCGTCGTGGGACGGAATGGACCTCGAGGAGATCCCGGCCCAGTCAGGCAACAAGGCGCTTCTGAACCGTGTGATCGATGCCGGCAGTGTCCCCGCGGTGTGGCAGACGACCGTGCAATGCCCATACCTGCCGATCGAAACCAGCTGGGAGGCGTTCTACGGTACGATGGGCAAGGGATTCCGGCATGAGGTGCGGAACAAGCTCAACAGATGGAACAACCTGGACAAAGACCGAAGGAACGGGCTGGAACTGCATTACGTCGATCGCAGAGAGGTTGACAACATGTTTGTGGACGAGGTTGTTGCGCTGTCGGACAAGCGCCGGTCGACCGACGGCCATCGGAGCCCATTCCTCAACCATCCGGACCAGGAGTTCCTTCGGGAAGTGCTGCCACTCATGGGTCGACGCAACCAGCTGCGCGTGGGGGAGCTGCGGAGCGGAGACACTCTCCTGGCATTCATGCTCGCCTTCCACTGGGAGGGGACAGTGTATACGTGGAACACTCAGTACGAACCCATGTTCGCAGCGTTCTCGCCTGGGCGCATCGTACTCGTACGGTTTGCAGAGCAGGCGTTTCGCGACGGCTGCCGCGAGCTGGATTTCATGCGAGGTGAAGAACCGTACAAGTTCCAGTGGACGACGCTGTGCAGAACGAACCTGGCCCTGCGCACAGAGCGCACAGCCCAGCGGCCTGCGGGGGACACGCAGACACCTCCTGGCCGCGCAAACGTCCAGGTCGTGCAGGGCGAAAGGAGTACCTGACATGCGACAGAAAGTCATTGTGACTGGGCACAAGAATCCAGATACAGATTCCATCTGCTCTGCCCTCGGCTACGCGTTCTACAAGAATCGAACAGACCCTTCCCGCGTCTATGTCGCCGTCCGGGGAGGAGAACTCAACGATGAGACCCGCTTTGTTCTCGAGCGCTTTGGGTTTCGCATCCCGCCGCTCTTGAGATCGCTGATGCCGCAGGTTCAGGACATTCCCCGGAAGCGCCTGGTGACCGTTGCTCCCTCCACCCGCGTCGGGAAGGCCGCCATTCTCATGAAGGAGCACCATATCCATTCGCTTCCCGTCGTCGACGATGCACTGATCGTACGAGGCGTTGTGGACGCCGTCGACATTGCCACCGCGTATGCCGACCAGCTTGAACATGCAGACATCCTCCCGTATGCCGTGGAGCTTGACACCCTTGTGCGACAGTTGTCAGCCAGGATCGTCGTACATACTGGGGAATCGACGGAGCTGAAGGGGCGATTGCTCGTTGTCACTGGTTCGGTGGGGCGTCTTGCGCCGGGGTCCGAGGACGTCACGATCATCATCTCTGACGGGATACCCTCCGAGGGCATCCTGGCAGCATGTTCGGCCGCCTCCACCCTCATTGTCACTGGCAGAGGCGCTACGGCGGAAACAGAGGTGCCGTGGCCGGCACATCTGAGCCTTGTCCTCGAGACGGACATGACGGTGACACAGGCGCTGCGCGCTCTCTGGTCATCGATCCCGGTATCTGCATTCATGGAAGGGACGGTGCCCTTGCTGGGCATGACAGACACGCTGGAGAGGGCAAAGAAGGCAGTGCTTGATTCGTCCGCACGTTGTGCCGTAGTTCTTGACGCTCTCCATCATCCGGTGAACATCGTCACCCGTTCCGACCTCATCCGGTTTGCGCGCAAGAAGGTTGTCCTGGTGGACCACAACGAGACGCTGCAGGCTGTCGACGGGGTAGAGGAGGCTGATATCCTCGAGATCATCGATCATCACCGTGTCGGCGATATCTCCACGTTCCGCCCCATCTACTTCCACAACGAGCCGGTCGGGAGCACGTGTACGATCGTCGCTGAATTGTGCACAGAAAACGGGGTATTCCTGCCGAAGTCGGTAGCCGGGCTCCTGATGTCAGGCATTCTCTCGGATACCATGAACCTCAACATCTCAACCACAACGCCAAAGGACGTCCGCGCCGTGAGGCGACTGGCGGCGACCGTTGGCATCGACGCGGAAGTCTATGGCCTCGAACTGCTTCAGAACGGTTCTGTGATGTTCAAGGGTCTTCCTGCGACAGAAGTTGTGATGCGGGACTTCAAGGAATTTGACCTCTTCGACACGCGCATCGGCGTGTCTCAGGCTGTCGTATTCTCGTTTGACCGCATTCGGGAACGAGAGTCGGAATTCAAGCAGGCGATGCGGGATGTGCGGGCGCGCCTGGGGCTCGCCATGGTGGCATTTCTGGCCACGGATCCTCTCAGCAGGAGGTCGTATCTGATCGTCGCCGGGCCTTCCGAGGCGTTTGAAGAGGCATTTGGCGTGCACATGGAAGATGGACATGCCGTCCTGGATGGAGTGCTCTCTCGCAAGAAGGACTTCATCCCACCGGTTGCCGAGGTCCTGTCGCGGTACGCATGATCCGGATTGCGGCTGGTCGGTTGGCTGACGCGTCGAGGACCTTATACTGTAGTCTGTGGGGCTAATCTCCATGTCAGGACAAGGAGCTGGGATGCTGGACAAGAGCAGTCATATGCCACTTTACGCGCAACTCAAAGATGAGTTGGCTGATCGCATCAAGCATGGGACAATGTCGGTGGGATCACAGATACAGACCGAGGCTGAACTCATGGGGCAGTACGGCGTCGGGCGGGCAACTGTCAGAGAAGCTGTCGCACTGCTGGTCAGTGAGGGCTACCTGGTCAAGCGGCAGGGCATCGGCACCTTTGTCTCCAACCGGCAGCCGTCAATGAGCTTCGAGCCTCTCATCAGCCTGACGGCCTCGCTGCGTGCGCGAGGGGTGAATCCACGAAACGTCATCGTGTGTCACGAGAAGTCCGTTCCAGGGCCTGAACTCCTGGCGCAGCTCAGGTGGATCGCGCCTGAGACCTGCACCCACGTGCGCCGCGTTCGCTATGCAGAGAGTGCGCCCATTGCCGTCGAAGATTCGTGGTTCTCGCACGAGTTTCAGAACGTCGGGGAGCGATTCGACCTGACTGGGTCCCTTTCGCGTATCATCATCGAGGAGCTGAAGGTCAACATCGCACGGATCGATCAAATCATCGTTCCGCGGTTGCCTTCCCCGGAAGAGAAGACGCTTCTGGAGCTCCAGGGAGATGCTCGGGTCCTGCAGATGGACCGATGGATCTACATCGTGGGTCGGGAGACACCCTTCTACACGCTTCGGTTCGTCGTTCCCACAAGCATCTCCTCACTCGGACTCTGATTACTGCCGGCCGGATCCTGGCCGGCTTGACACTCCCGTGCGTCTGGTCTATTCTCTATACGTCAGGACGTCCGAACGTCCGTATGTATGGGGTGGAAATGAGCAGACGCTCGCAGCGCATTCAGCAAAGGCTTCAGCAGCAGGTGAAGCCCAGCATCAGTTGTCGCGAAGGGCACGATTCGATCATTCTCGAGGGAGTGGTGGACAACTGGGCCCAAGTTGTACGCGCGGGCAAGCAGGCTGCTCACCAGGGGTACAGGGGAGTCGTGAACAGGCTTGCGGTGGAAGGGCTGACATTACCTCCGCCCCGCTCCCCCAAGTTGAAGGATACTGCCTTGGACGGTCTTCATGTCGACGTCCTGATCGTGGGCGGCGGCGTCACCGGCTGTGCTGTCGCTCGCGAACTCACGAGAAGTAAGATTGTGGTCATGCTGATCGACAAAGAAGATGACCTTGCCACGCATGCATCATCCAGGAACAACGGTATCATCCATCCAGGCATCGAACCGCATCCGGGAACACGCAGGGCGCATTTCAATGTACGTGGCAATGCCATGTATGATACCGTCGCGGCTGAGCTGGGCGTTCCCTTCACCCGATGTGGCTCTCTCATCCTGTACCAGGAGCGCTGGGAGCGCCTTCTTGGACCTCTCTTCATGGCTAGAGCCAGGCAGAACGGCGTGCCGGGGGTGCATCTGATCAGCAGGAACGAGGCGCTTGCCCTTGAGCCACACCTTGCCGGGGACTTCTCCGCGGCTTTGCACATGCGCTCGACAGGAATCATATCACCATACCTGCTGACGATTGCCTATGCCGAGAACGCCGTGCAGAATGGTGCCAGGGTCAGCCTCGAAACCATGGTGGTGGACATGAAGGTGCGTGAAGGGCGGATCACGGCGGTCCGCACCAACCGGGGGACGGTGTTCCCGAGAGTGGTCGTGAATGCAGCTGGAGTCTATGCAGACACTGTGGCAGACATGGCAGGTGACCAGTTCTTCACCATCCATCCCCGCAAAGGCGAGATCATCATTCTCGACCGCAAGAAGGGGCATCTCATCTCGCATGTCATCGCGAAGCCACGGCTGCTCCAGGTCAAGTCCGACACCAAGGGCGGTGGCGTGAACCGCACCGTAGACGGCAACATCCTGGTGGGTCCGAATGCCGTGGAACAGCCTTTCCGGGAGGATTACAGCACCGATCGCGACCATATCGAGCTCATGCTCCGGCGGTATCTGCCTCTGGTCCCCGAACTGTCCCCCGCAGACCTCATCACGTACTTCGCTGGTACACGTCCTGCGACGTACGAGGAGGACTTCATCGTTGAGCGGTCGCAGTATGTGCGGAACCTGGTGCACGCGGCCGGTATCCAGTCTCCCGGCCTCGCGTCGGCTCCGGCCATTGCAGAAGAGGTTGCCCGATTGACCGTGAACGCTCTCGGAGAGGTGACCCAGGTGGGAGGCAATCCGACCTTTGATGGGCATCGCCAGGGAATTCCCGAACCCGAGCACATGACGTGGGAGGAGCGGGACGCACTTATCCAACAGCGTCCGGACTACGGCGTCATCGTATGCAGATGCGAGGGAATCAGCAAGGGCCAGGTCGTGGACGCGTTGACATCACCGATCTCCGTGACAAGCCTCGACGCGGTCAAGCGTCGTGTCCGTGTCGGCATGGGAAGATGTCAGGGAGGATTCTGTACGCCCCAGGTGCTCCGCATCATCGGCGAGCAGAATGGTGAGCAGTTGGCGGCCATCACCAAGAAGGGTGGCGATTCGTTTATCCTGGCAGCCGAGACCAACTCAGTGCGGAGGGGGTCATGATCGTTCGAAACGTCGACGTCGCCGTGCTGGGGGCGGGACCGGCGGGCATGGCTGCCGCGCTTGCCGCCGCGAGAGGCGGGGCGGACACAGTCCTGATAGAGCGGGAGAGCCATCTCGGAGGAATCCTGAAGCAGTGCGTGCACGACGGGTTCGGTCTGGTCAGGTTTGGAGAGAAGCTTTCGGGACCGGAATATGCGGGGCGCTTCGTTCGTATGGTCCGCGAAGCCGGCCTTGCAGTTCTGACGTCTACATTCGTAGCCGAGGCGTGCCGTGACGGCGACGAGAGCATACTGATGCTCGTCGATCGCCGTGGCGTAACGGAGTTGCATGCGAAAGCCGTCGTCCTCGCCACCGGTTGCCGGGAACGGTCGGCGAGACAGGTGATGATCCAAGGAACTCGCCCTGCCGGGGTGATGACCGCGGGTGCCGCCCAGTACTATGTCAACGTGCTCGGGTACTTGCCCACGACACGCTGCGTCATCCTGGGCAGTGGCGACATCGGGCTCATCATGGCACGCCGGCTCACCCTGGAAGGTGCGGAAGTGCTTGGGGTCTTCGAGGCAAAGTCGATACCGTCGGGTCTGTCGCGCAACATCGCGCAGTGTCTCGATGACTTTGGCATCGAGCTGCACTTGTCGAGAACGGTGACCCGTATTTTCGGAGATGACCGGGTCGAAGCTGTGGAAACAGCGGCGGTCGACGAGAAGATGCGCCCGGTTGCAGGCACGGAAGAGCGTTTGTCCTGTGACGGCGTCATCCTTTCTGTCGGCCTTATCCCTGAGAACGAGGTCGCCGAGGCACTGGACGTGCCCATCGATCCGGCGACCAGAGGTCCGCTCATGGACCAGAATGGCCAGACACAGGTTCTGGGAGTTTTTGTGTGCGGTAATGCGAGCCACGTGAACGACCTGGTAGACTACGTCAGCGAGTCTGGCGAGCGGGCCGGCGCCGCTGCTGCCGCATTTGTTGCAGGACGTCGGACACGCAGACTTCTTCCTGTCATTGCCGATAGCACCGTGCTGCTCTATGCTGTGCCACAGTTTGTCGACATGGACGCTCCGGAGTCGGGCGCCGTCGTCTACTTCCGCTCGAGAGAGGAACTCGGGGTAACAGTAGTCCAGGTGACGGCAGGCGGAGAGACGGTGGCTCGACACCGGTATCAGCATCTGCGCCCGCCGGAGATGGAGCGCTTGGAAATTGATCTGAGCCGGATCCCTTTCGACATCACGTTCCTCAACATTGGGACGGAGTCTGTGGCCGTCGCGGAGGTGAAGTCATGAGGAAACTGACCTGCATCGTGTGCCCCAGCGGATGCAGTATCAACGTCAATCAGGATGTCGACCCCTGGAGTATCGTGGGCAACCTCTGTCCTCGCGGAATCGACTTTGCCCGGAAGGAGCTGACAAATCCGACGCGGACTGTCTGCTCCACCGCCCGGACGTCCTTCGCGACCGTACGCCGTCTCCCAGTGCGTACTCGGGGCGAAGTCCCTCTGGCGAGCGTCCGGTCGGTCATGTCCGAGATTTCGCGTCTGATAGTTGACCGGGAGGCACGGACGGGTGATACTCTCATTGAGGACGTCGTCGGCACCGGTGTCGCAGTCGTTGCGACCGCAGATCTGGCGGATCTGATGGAAGAGGAGGACTGCGATGGGAGACCGATATGTTCTGGCGATTGACTGTGGTACACAGAGTGTTCGAGGTCTGTTGTTTGACGACGGTGGTCACCTGGTAGCCAAGCACAAGGTCGAATTCGGACCGTATTCCTCACCGGCCCCGGGGTACACTGAGCGCGATGTCGAAGACTTCTGGCGAGACGCGTGCACGGCCCTGCAAGCGCTGAAGGAGGAATCGCCCGATGCGTGGAGCCGCATCGGTGCTGTCGCAGTGACCACACAGCGTGATACGGTCGTTGCGATGGATGCTGACGGAGTCCCTCTCCGCCCCGCGTTTCTCTGGTCGGACCAGCGCATGGCTCGTTGTAACACGCCGATGCCCCTCGTCGACCGACTGCAGTTCGCAGTCACGGGGATGACGAGAGCCGTCGAGATCACCAGGCGCCAGGGCAAGGACAACTGGATGGTGGAGAACGAGCCTGAGTTGTGGGCCCGGACCAGCAAGTGGCTGCTGCTATCAGGGTTCTTCTGCTTCAGACTGACGGGACGGTATGTCGATTCGATGGCATCGCAGGTTGGTCAT
>JAPLGJ010000094.1 GCA_026390215.1 Caldisericota bacterium | reverse complement strand
CACGCTTCTCCCTCCTGGGACTGCCTGTGACCAGCCTGCAGGTGGTCATCCTGCTGCTCTCGTTCACGCTCATGCTGGTCATCTGGTTCATCGTCGAGAAGACGACGTTTGGCGCAGCCATACGCGCCACTGCTCTCGACCGCAGCACTGCGACGCTGATGGGCATCGACGTCCGCGTCGTCATCTTCTTCATCTTCGCCCTGGGCCCCGCTCTCGGCGGCATCGCCGGTGTCATGAACGGCATGTACTACCGCGCCATCAGCTTCAACATGGGCTGGACCTACGGCCTCAAGGCGTTCACCGCCACTATCCTGGGCGGCATCGGCAACATCCCGGGCGCCATGATCGGCGGCTTGCTGCTGGGACTCATGGAATCGCTGTTTGCTGGCTACGTCAGTGGGGCCTGGAAAGACGTCTTTGTCTTCGTCATCCTCATCGCTGTTCTCCTTTGGCGGCCGACCGGGCTGCTGGGCGAGAAGACAGCGGAAAAGGTCTGAGGTCGCTGCCATGGGAATCGCAGAGAGCATCCTCAAACGTGTCGGCCTGGGAGCGAACAAGCCCTCTGGCGACCAGCCCGTCACATTCTGGTCCAGGAACCGTGGGTGGCTCCTCTTGGCCATCACCGGGACTGTGTTCGCCGCCTATCCATTCCTGCCGTTCATTACCGACTACTGGATTGACGTCGCCTTCTTCGTGGGCATCTACGCACTGCTGGGCCTCAGCCTCAACATCGTTCTGGGCGAGGTCGGCCTGTTCGATCTGGGGCACACTGCCTTCTATGCTATCGGTGCCTACGTCACGGCCATCCTCAATACGACCATGCACCTGCCCATCATCGTGCTGCTGCCACTAAGCGCCCTGATCGCCGCGGGTTTCGCCTACCTGGTGACGTCGCCCGTCATCCACCTGAAGGGTGATTACCTGTGCATCGTGACCATCGGTATCGGCGAGATCGTACGTCTCACCATGATCAACAACCCCTTCAACCTGACCGGAGGGCCCAACGGCATCAACGGCATCGGCGGACCCAACCTCTTCGGACTGGCCATCAACTCGTCGACGCAGTTCTATTTCTACACCTGGATCGTCATCGGGGTCATCGTCTTCGGCCTGATACGCCTGCAGCACTCCCGCATCGGCAGAGCCTGGAACTACATCCGTGAGGATGCGACCGCTGCTGAGGCAAGTGGTGTGGACGTGCGTTCCTACAAGCTGCTGGCCTTCGTCCTGGGTGCCGCGCTTGCCGGCATGGCAGGCAACATCTACGCCTCCAAGCAGATGTCTGTCTCTCCGCAGAGCTTCACCTTCATCGAGTCCTCGCTGCTCTTCTGCATCGTGCTGCTGGGCGGCCTTGGCTCCATCCCCGGCAGTATCCTGGGGGCGGCCGTGGTCGTCGTGTTCCCCGAGGTCTTCCGTCAGTTCGCCAGCTACCGTCTCCTGTTCTTCGGACTGGCGCTCATGCTGATGATGATCTTCCGCCCGGGGGGCATCTGGCCGCGCAAGAGGGAAGGCACCGGGCTGGACGGTCTGGGTATCCGGGGGCTCCCCAAGAATGACGAAGACCTCATCCTGCTGGGCAAGCCGGATCCCGCCATCCTCAAGCCAGCCGCCACGGCCGTCGTCAAGGGAGTGAGACTCCCGCCCGTGACCGCGTCCATGGACGAGGGGATGCTGCTGCAGACACACGGCGCCACCCTGAAGTTCGGCGGGCTCACCGCAGTGAACAATTTCGACCTGAACGTACGCGCCGGCAAGATCACCTCGCTCATCGGGCCCAACGGCGCCGGCAAGACGACGCTGTTCAACATGATCACAGGCATCTACAAGCCAACGTCGGGGCACATTGACTTCCTCGGACGCGACATCACGGGTCTCAAGCCCCACACCATTATCAGCTATGGC
>JAPLGJ010000251.1 GCA_026390215.1 Caldisericota bacterium | reverse complement strand
GGGACAGCCCTTGAGGAACACGATCGTGCGGATTCCCGGCCCATCATGTAAAGCATAATGCATGACATTGAACACCATGCCACTCATAGGTATACTCCACACGCCCTTTTCATGCATGATGCTGCTTGTCGCCGTTTCATGCTGTCATTCTAGCACAACACGCGGCGGGCTCATATTGTTCATGTGATGACCCACGCACGCCCTTGTGGAAACAACGGTCAACCTGCCTACACTGGAGCGTGACAGCGCAACGTGCACTGTCATACTCCACACCCCGTTCCTCAGGAGGAACCGATGCAAGGAGAACACGTGCTGGGCTCACTCCCGGTCCAGTGGCACAAGAGTCTGTCCAACATCATCCCGTGGACTATCGTGGTCACTAACGCTCGCATCATTGTCGCCAGGCTCACACCGGAGATCCAGAAACAGGCAGTCAACGCAAAGGTACAGAAACAGGGAGGCGGTTTTCTCAAACGCATGGCGGTAGCCGCCACCAGCGGGTTCACGCTGCACGAGCGGTACCTCACGATGGACCCGGAAGCTGTGCTGACCGAGACGCCCGAGAACTGGTGGGTCGACGCCCCCGGCGTCTCGCAGGTCACAGTCACGCAGGGGCGCTGGGTCACAGACCACGACAACCATCGGTGGCAGAACGACCACCAGCTTGTCATCGTGACACAGCAGGGGAAGTTCTCCTATACATTCAAACCATTGATGAACGCCGCGGATGCGGCCAACCTCCTCGCTCAGGTGTTCGGCGCGACAGTGACGTTGCGCTAGGGTTTCGCCGGTCCCCGCCTAGGGCGGATGATAATGGTGTGCGTCGGCTGCCCAAGCGTGTGACGGTACGTGAGCATATGGCGCACGTCGTCTTTGAGGAAGGTGCCGTCCGTCATCCCTACTCTGTACCCGAACGGGTACTGTGACGGCGGCACGAAGATCTCGGTGGCCAGGGTGACGCCCGGGTCGTGACGGAAGGTGAAGCGCAGGACACTGCGGCGCATGTCGAAGGAGAGCTGCAGAGGCTCACCGGCTGTCGCGACAGGGTACGGGCGAACGACAGCCCGGAGCGCCCTCCCCCCACGGTCGAGGACTCTTGTGTCCCGACCCTGGTCTGCACTCCAGATGGACAGGTCTTCGCCGTTCCAGCCGTCGCCCCTCGCATTGGTGTTGCTCGCCGTGTAGTTCCAGATTGTGGCTGAGCAGAGGCTTCCTTCCACAGCACAAAGACTGCGGTCCATGAGCGCCTCCTGCTCCCGGTAGTCACCGGTCCGGAAGGCTCGTCCCCCGCGAAGGTCGAACGTGATGCCGATCTCGCCGACGACGGTGGGTCCATGCAGGCACTCGGTCCCGGACTGGCGGATGGCGGCCAGCTGCCAGGCGAAGCTGCGACGTACGGCCCACGGTCCGAGGACGATCCGGTTCTGCACGGCGTCATAGCCGAGCCACGAGCTCGACCTCTTCAGTAGCAGTTGAACCACGTCATACCAGTGCGGCGCCGACACGAACCCCAACGATCCGTCTCCAACCTGTGGCGGCAGCGCCTGTGGCTCACCCTCTGTGAAGATGAGCGCTTCGGGGTCTACCGCCCGTACCGCATCTGCATAGCGCCGTATGAAGGGGATCAGATAGTCCCGCTCGAAGTCGACTTCTCGACCGTCGACGCGCAAGAAGTAGTCCAGAACGAGCAGATGGGGCTTGCCCTCGCCGTCCACTGTCCAGACCCCGTGGTCTCGCCAGACGCAGGACCTGCCTTCCTTCCACGCCCGGACGTGTCCTGTGTTGAGCGGCCGGTGTCCTTGCTGCCGTGCACCGCCCAGTCCCATGCCCCAGACACCCACCTCCTGTTCCAGTCCGTCGCCCAGCGCAAACGACTGGAGACTTCCAACCGATATACCCGTGCGACGGCTCATTGAATGTGTCGTAGCCCACGACGTACGGCTTCCCTCTCAAGCGTCGTACGACCTGGAGAACGGCGTCCACATAGTGCCGCTGGAGGTACTCCTGGACCGGTTCGCCCTCGACGAGAAGGTGCGGGGCGAAGTCATTGCCCCCGAAGAAGAGCGTGAACATCGTCGCGGACGCCAGCCGACCCGCATTGGTCGGCCAGATAACGTGCGAGAACGGGTCTCCATGTGTCTGATGCACGATGGCGGCGCACGTTTCCGCGAATCTGGTCATGTCGAAGCCGACCGCCTCGAGTGTCCATCCCGGGGCTCCGTCACCCCCTGTGAACCTGCTCCAGACATCCTGGTGTGGATCGACGAACACGGTGAAACCCATGTCCCCTGCCACCTGGACGACCTGCTCGACGTAGTCCAGGTACTCGGTATCGTAGAGCTCCGGGCCCGCGTGCTCGATCGC
>JAPLGJ010000203.1 GCA_026390215.1 Caldisericota bacterium | reverse complement strand
CGTCTTGCTGCTCAAACGCGACGAACTGAAACAGGACCGGGATCTCAGGGTGATTGCGGCCGAACGCACAGCCATCGCCCAGAGCAACGTGGCATCGACCGCGCCAGAAGTCATCGTCGTCGAGTAGTCCTGGCGGGCTGTAGCGCCCGTGAGCATCATTCCACGCGGACAGGCCGGCAATCCTGCCGGCCCGTCCCTCGTTCACGAGCAGCGATCAGTCGCGCTTGAAGGGCAGCTTGGGGACCAGGTAGTTCACGAAGGCGCCGAAGTTGCGCGTCTGCATGTAGATTGTGCCGGGCCCTGTGAGGTCGACCACCAGACCCTCACCGGAGAACAGTGTCTGCTTGACCCCACCAATCGTCCGTACGTGGTATCCCATCGTCGCGTCGAAGGCCACCATGTGCCCAGTGTCCATGACCAGCTGCTCTCCCGGAGCAAGCGTGACCGCGTGGATGGCGCCGTAGCTGGACATGAAGAGCATGCCCGTACCAGTTGCCTTGAGGACAAACAGGCCTTCCCGGGAGAAGAACGTCCGGGCCCCACCCCATTTGGTGTCGAGCTCGATCGACGGAGAAGACACAAGGAATGATCCGGACTGGACGAACAGGCTCTCGCCCCTCATCTCGCGGACTGCGATGTCGCCCACCATGGTTGGGGCGAACGTTACTACACCAGCTCCACTCTGTGCCGTGAACGTGTTCTGGAACATGCTCTCCCCACCGACGGCGCGCTTCAGTGCGCCAAAAAGACCACCCTTGGCACCCGTGTCCATGCTGATGTTTGGCGTCATGCTGACCATGGCGTCCGATTCGGCGACGACCGACTCAGACGGGTCCAGCTGCAGCTCGAGCAAGGAGTAGGACGGCTGATACATGATCTTGTATTGCATGGATACCTCCTGTCAATTGGGTGCAGCTTCACGTATACTGTCCCTGCATGCAGCGTATCGGGAGTCGGCTTGTTGTCAAGCGAATCGCGACGGGGAAGCGTGCAACATGATGAGCACGGGGAGAACACGACCATTGAAGGACCGGCCGCAGAAGACATCGAGATCCGCTGCGCTTATGACGAAGCCCCGCCGCGCCGGGGACCCCCAATTTCTGGGAGCGTCCGCTCCATGACGCCGCCAGGAGCACGTCGAATGTTTGACGTGAGCCGATACATCGCCGACACGTCCTCAACGGGGCAGAGTTGACGGCCTCTCGTTGCTGAGACAGCAGCTGACGCTACAATGCCTGTGGGGGTGATGCCATGCAACTGGAGTTGGTAGCGGTCACAAAGGACGAAGACCTGAATGTCATCATTGGACAGACGCACTTCATCAAGAGTGTCGAGGACATCCACGAGGCTGTGGTGAACGCTATACCGGGCGTGAAGTTCGGGCTGGCGTTCAACGAAGCGTCCGGGGTCTGCCTGGTGCGGTGCGCCGGAACGGACCAGCGCCTGGTCGACCTCGCACGCGACAACGCCTTGGCCATCGGAGCAGGACACATCTTCGTCCTGCTGCTTGGGAACGCCTACCCGATCAACGTGCTCAACGCTCTCAAGATGGTGCCGGAGGTCTGCACGATCTTCGCCGCGACAGCGAACGCTCTCAAAGTGGTCGTCGTGGA
>JAPLGJ010000195.1 GCA_026390215.1 Caldisericota bacterium | reverse complement strand
ACCGGCAGCTTCCGAGTGGCACCAATGGCTGCAGAAAGACCCTGCCTCGCGAGCCTCACCCCTCTCGTCCAGCCAATCTGCTTCGAGAGCTCGGGGAACAGACCCCCAAAATCGACATAGTCTTCGCTGCGGAGCAGACGTGTGATGTACCACGCCTTGTCCGTCGCAAGCAGACCATAGGTCTTGTCGAGTTCACCGGAATACGTCACCGTCTCCCTGTGGTCTGCGACTATCTTGCGCTGCACTGCGCGCAGCGCTCCACGTACCGTTTTGATCTTCATCTGATAGGTTGTCTCCAGAGACGAAAGTGTATGATGTCAGCCTCACCATGTCAATCGGTCGGTTGCAGGAGGAATACGCCTGACGACCCGTCCTGGCCAGATCCCTGCCGTCCCGCGAGGCCTGTTGCCTCCCGATCCTTGCAACACGTTTATGACCCAAGTATACTGGACAAGAGTTCGCAAGCATGAACGAGCGCATGAGAAGGAGCTGCCAATGAAGATTGGAATAATCGGTTTGCCTCAAACGGGCAAGACCACACTGTTCGGAGCACTGACCAGAGGAACCACGCAGGTCTCACAGTCCAAGACGAATCTCGCCGCCGTTGGCGTCGGCGACACCGACCTGGACTATCTGGCCGACGTCTTCAAGCCCAAGAAGACGACGCCCGCCAGCGTCGAGTTTGCCGATGTCCCGGGCATTCCATCGGGCCAGGAAAACGCTTCACGACGCAACGAACTGCTCAAAGACGTGAAGAACGTCGAGGCGCTGGTCGAGGTATTCGACGCATTCACGCAGGTGCCTTCGGCCACCAGCCTCAGGGAGCAGATAGACAGCTTCGAACTGGACCTTGCCCTGGTAGATCTGGACATCGTGGAACACCGGCTCGAACGCATGAAGAAGGAGAGAATGACGCCTCCGCTTGAACGGGAGAAAGACCTCCTCTCGAGTGCTCAAGTATGCCTTTCGGCGGGAAAGGGACTGCGCAGCCTCGGACTGACCGATGAAGACAAGAAACTGCTCACTTCCTACGCGTTCATCACGCTGAAGCCGGTGATGTATGTCATCAACATCACGATGACAGACGATACCGCCGCCAGAAACCTCGAGGCGGCCCTCACTGCTGCTGCAGGTCAGATAGACGCGACAGTCATGGTGCTGGATGCAAAACTGGAACGCGAGATCGCCGAACTCCCTGCCGCCGAACAACTCGAGTTCCTTCAGGAATTCGGCCTGTCCGGATCGGTCATCGACACGTTCATCGGCAGAGCATATGAGCTGCTCAAGCTCGAAACCTTCTACACGGCGGGAGAAGACGAGTGCAAGGCATGGGTTATCGAAGCTGGCACGCACGCCCGTGGAGCTGCGGGGAAGATCCACACAGATATCGCGCGCGGGTTCATCGCAGCCGAAGTCATCTCGCTGGATGACTTCCGCAAAGCCGACAACTCCTTCAAGATCGCCAAGGAGAAGGGGCTGCTGCGAATAGAGGGTGAGAGCTACGTCGTGAAGAACAAGGAGATCGCCCACTTCCGGTTCAACGTTTCTCGCTGACAGGGGACGCTTGTTGCCACGAGCCTCCGCCATAAAGGCCGGGGCTTTCGCTGTCCTCAGACGAATGCCCCGGCCACGAGGTTGTTCAACTCGAGACCCTTCTGCGTACACACAGCCCTGTCCTTCAGGACACTGATGAGTCCATCGTCGCTCAGCTGGGCAAGAGTGTCATGAAATACGATGCGCGCGTCCTCTCGAAACAGGTCGCCGAAAGCCGCGAAATCGAGGCCGGCGCCAGGCAGGCGCAGACGCAGCATAACATACTCGCCTTCCCGAAGACGACCCTCGAGCCGTTCTTCGCTGTCGACAGGCAGCCTGCCGCCCCGGACGGCAGCGAGGTACGCTGCCATGTCGCTGACGTTCGTCCATCTCCGGCCTGAGACGAATCCAGACGCTCCCAGGCCGAGCCCAACGTAGTCGGTGAACAGCCAGTAGCCCAGGTTGTGTTGCGAGGCGAACCCGGGGCGGGCGAAATTGGAGATCTCGTAGTGCTCGAATCCGCTCGCTGCAAGCAAGCTCCATCCCTCCCGCATCGTTGCCAGAACCATGTCGTCGTCTGGCATCAGCTCACGGCCTTCGGCTACGGACCTGGCCAACGGGGAGCCGGCAGACAGGGTCAGGTTATACCAGGAGATGTGGTCCGGAGAAAGCTCGATGGCACGTCTCAACGAGGCAACCTCTTCACCGGGTACCGAACCGGGAAGTCCGTACATGAGGTCCAGAGAAAGGTTACTGATCCCCGCCTCCCGCGCCTGCCGAAGTGCCCGTTCGGCCCCAGTCGAATCGTGCAGACGTCCCAGTCTCTTCAGCGAGCAATCGCTGAAGCTCTGGACGCCGACACTCAGGCGGTTGACACCCGCGCCGGCGTACGCCCGAATGCTCGAAACGTCGAGGCTGTCCGGATTGCTTTCCATGGTGATCTCGCATTCCGGCATTGCCGGCACAGCAGATCTCACCCCATCGATCAGCCGCCGAAGCTGACGAGGTTCCAGGAGAGAAGGCGTGCCGCCGCCAACGTAGATAGACCGCACACCTGCGTCCTGCCGGCGCAAGGGATCAACCCACAATTCCCAGTCGGAAAGCAAAGCCCCCACATACTCGTCGGGAACACCAGTTGCGCCGCCCGTCGAGAGAAAGTCACAATAGTTGCACCTTCTGCGACAGAAGGGAATGTGGAAATAGACGCCGACCGGTCTAGTCGTCCGACTCACGCTTCAGGATAGACAGAAACGCCTCCTGGGGGATGCTCACCTTGCCGATTTGCTTCATTTTCTTCTTGCCCTCTTTTTGTTTCTCCAGGAGCTTCCGTTTTCGCGTGACGTCTCCGCCATAGCACTTGGCCAGGACGTCCTTGCGCAGCTGGACGATGTTCTCGCGTGCTACGATCTTTCCCCCGATTGCGGCCTGCAACGCAACTTCGTACATCTGCCGGGGAACGTACTTGCGCAGCCGCTGCAGCATCGACCTTGCGATGTGCTGGACTTCATCTTCATGCGCGATGAACGAGAGTGCGTCGACGGGCGTTCCGTTGACCAGGACATCGACCTTGGCGAGCCGTTCCTCGCGATACCCCGCCAGAACGTAGTCAAGCGTTCCATACCCCTTCGTGATGGACTTGAGCCGATCGAAGAAATCCGTGATGATCTCCGACAAGGGGAGTTCATATTCGAGGACCGCCCGCCGGCTCTCGGGGTAGGACATGTTGACATAGATGCCCCTACGCTTGTTGGTGAGCTCCATGACGTCTCCTATAGCATCATGCGGTACGACAATCTCGGCTTTGACGAAGGGTTCCTCGATGCGTTCGATCTCTCCCAGCGGGGGGAACTTTGAAGGACTGTCGGCAAGAACCTCCTCTCCCGTATTGCGCTTGATGACACGATACCGCACATTTGGAACGGTGACGATAATGTCCTGGCTGTACTCCCGGCGGAGGCGCTCCGTGATGACCTCCAGATGCAGGAGTCCGGAGAACCCGCACCGGAACCCAAAACCCAGGGCCCCCGACGACTCGGGCTCAAACGTGAGAGAGGCATCGTTCAGCTGCAGCCGCTGCAGTGATGACTTGAGTCCGTCATAGTCATTCGCGTCGATGGGGTAGAGCCCGGCAAACACCATCGGGAGCACCGGCCTGTACCCCGGTATGGGCTCTGCGGTCGGCCGGAGCGCGCTCGTCACGGTATCCCCGATATGAACCTCGGCTGGAACCCGGATCACCGCAGCGAAGTAGCCGACTTCCCCGGCCGTCAGGACATCTGTCACGACAGGCGTCAGCTCGAAGTAGCCTACTTCGACGACGTCGAACTCGTTGCCAGTGGCCATGAACCGGACACGGTCTCCCTTCTGGATGGTCCCTTCGAAAACCCTGATGTGAACGACCACGCCCTTGTAGGTATCAAAGTGCGAGTCGAACACAAGGCACCTGAGAGGAGCGTCGGCGTCGCCGGAAGGACTCGGAATCTTGTCTTCGATGACGAGAAGCAGCTCATCCACGCCGAGCCCAGTCTTTGCGCTGACAAGTGACGCGTCCGAAGTGTCAAATCCGATGATCTCCTCGATCTCTCGTTTTGTCTCGTCCACATCGGCATTTGGCAAATCGATCTTGTTGATCGCAGTGATGATGGTGAGGTTGTGATTCAGCGCGAGGTAGGTATTGGCCACAGTCTGCGCCTCGACACCCTGTGTGGCGTCCACGACAAGCACCGCTCCTTCGCAGGCGGCTATGCTGCGCGAGACTTCGTAGGTGAAGTCGACGTGGCCAGGCGTGTCAATCAGATTGAACACCACAGGCGAACCGTCCCGCGCGGTATAGGTCAGTCGGATGGGATGAGCCTTGATCGTGATGCCACGTTCCTTCTCGAGGTCCATCTGATCCAGGACCTGATCCCCCTTGTTCTTCAGAATGAAGCCAGCCCGCTCAAGAAAACGGTCGGCGAGGGTGGACTTGCCGTGGTCGATATGAGCAATGATGCAGAAATTCCGTATGCTTTTCGGGTTCATGACTCCAGCCTATTCTGCTGGTGCAGGTTCTCTCAGCGCTGACTCGAAGACCACCTTCTGGCCGTCGCTCGTCACGACGATGGTGTCGCCGTGCTTGAACTCCCCTTCCAGGATTCGGTAGGACAGCTCGTTCTCCACTTCATGCTGGATCAGCCTCAGCAGCGGCCGGGCTCCATACTCCGGGTTGAAGCCCTTGCGTGCAAGATACGTCACGAGCTCGGGGCCGAACTGGAGGTGCATGTCCTCCTCCTCGATCTCCCTGGTTACCCTCTTCAGCAAGATCGCCACGATCTTCTCAATATCCTCGACCGCCAACTCATTGAAGACGACGATCTCGTCGACCCGGTTGAGGAACTCCGGCTTGAAGCTGTGCTTGAGCTCGTCCATCATGGACGCCGTGTGGGCTTCTGCCTCACCAGCCTCGCCGGGAAGCTTGAACCCGAGGCCGCCCATCCGATTGAACCCGCCCCCAATGTTGCTCGTCATGATGATGACGGCGTTCCGGAAGTCAACCGTCCTTCCACTGGAGTCGGTCAGCCGTCCGTCGTCCATAATCTGGAGCAGAATGTCGAAGACGTCCGGATGGGCTTTCTCGATCTCGTCGAACAGGACGATGCTGAATGGGCGACGCCTCACGGCCTCGGTCAACTGTCCACCCTCTTCGTATCCTACGTAGCCGGGAGGGGCTCCGACCAGGCGAGACACGGCGAACTTCTCCATGTACTCGCTCATGTCAAGGCGAATGAGCGACGACTCACTGCCAAACAGCTCCTCGGCCAGGGCACGTGCCAGTTCGGTCTTCCCCACGCCTGTCGGGCCAAGAAACAGAAACGACCCGATGGGCTTTGTCGGATGCTTCAGTCCCGCTCGAGAACGCCTGAGAGCCTCTGCCATGAGCGCTACTGCCTGCTCCTGCCCGACAACCCTGGCTCGGAGAGCGTCCTCGAGGTGCAGGAGCTTCGCTCGTTCGTCTTCAGCCAGCCGCTCGGCAGGAATGTTCGTCCACAGAGCCACGACGGCGCGAATATCGTCAGGGCTTACGACGGCTTCCCGCGCAGCAGATGCCAGGAACGCGCTGCCTTTCATCGTTTCGATCTTGTCGTGAACGTCCCGCTCCTGGTCTCGCAGACCTGCCGCCTTCTCGAACTCCTGATTGCGAATGGCGTCGTCCTTCTCGCGCTCGATCTTGTCGAGCTCGTCCTGGAGCTGACGGTATTCGTCGCTTGGAACGGTAGAAGCAAGCCTTACCTTGGCACTGGCTTCGTCCATGAGGTCGACTGCCTTGTCCGGAAGGAACCGGCTCGTGATGTACTTCACCGAAAGCCTGACGGCAGCATCGATGGCGGCGTCCGTAATGGTTACTTGATGGTGAGCCTCGTATCTGTCGCGCAGTCCCTTCAGGATTTCGATCGACTCGGGTACGGTGGATTCGCTGACGACGATCGGCTGGAACCTCCGCTCGAGCGCCGGGTCCTTCTCGATATATTTGTGGTACTCTCCAAGCGTGGTGGCTCCGATCGTCTGAAGTTCGCCCCTGGACAGTGCCGGCTTGAGGATGTTGGCCGCATCGATGGAGCTTCCTTCTGCAGACCCGGCCCCGACAACGTTGTGCAGCTCGTCGATGAACAGGATGACCGTGTTGCCAGCCGTCTTCATCTCTGCCAGAAACTTCTTCATGCGGTCCTCGAATTCCCCACGGTATTTGGTCCCGGCTACAAGACTGGGAATGTCGAGGGAGATCACACGCTTGTTCTTGAGCAGTTCCGGCACTTCACCCGCAACGATCTTCCTTGCCAGTCCCTCGACGATGGCCGTCTTGCCTACGCCGGGGTCACCTATGAGAACGGGGTTGTTCTTGGTCCGTCGCAACAGTATCTGAAGCAGCCTCTCCGTTTCATTGTCACGCCCGATGACGGGGTCGAGCTTGCCCTGACGAGCCATCTCCGTCAGATCACGACTGTACTGGTCGAGTGTCGGCGTCTTGGTGCGCTGCCGAGGCTGATGACCCGTGCGGGGAGACTCCGTCGTGTGCTCGGTCCCCCGCAACGAGAGGACGGTGTTCACCAGCTTCGAAACATCGACCCCTTCATCCTCCAGACTTCGCACACCCACACCGCCGCCCTCGTGAACGATCGCCAGCAGGATGTGTTCCGTCGAGATATACCCGTCCCCCAGATTGATGGCTTCGCGCTCAGCCAGGTCCAGGACCTTCTTGGCCCTTGGCGTGAGGATGATTTCATCATTCCGCCCGAGGAAGTTGTTGTGCTTGACCCCTCGCACCTGATCGGAAACGTAGTCAACCAGTTTGTGAAGATCGATGCCGCTGGCTATCATGGCCTCATACGCGATGCCCTCTTCCAGCTTGGCAAGACCGATTAGCAGATGGTCGGTGTCAAGGAAGTCGTTACCCAGCGAGCTGGCCGACTCCTGTGCCATCCATACGGCCTTTTGAGCGCGTTCTGTCAAGTTAGCCCAGTTCATGGAATAGTGCCTCCGTTCCCGGCGCTGCGTCTGACGC
>JAPLGJ010000055.1 GCA_026390215.1 Caldisericota bacterium | reverse complement strand
TGCCACTGTTGTCGTCGTACGCGTGATCGCAGACAGCACCCTGAACATCACCGAGTCCAATGAATCCAACAACACGAAGGACGCCAAGCTCGAACCGTGCAGTCCGGTCGGGAAGTTGCCTGACCTGATTGCGACAGATCTTATGCTTGACTGCAAGCGCACCATCCTGCGCTTCACTCTCAAGAACGTCGGCGAGGCAACTGCCGCGGCGGGTCACACGGTTGCGCTGCTTCAGGGCACGACAGTCGTCGCCCAGTTCGTCATCGACTCGTCGATGCCGCCGGGGACCGAGCAGATGGGCTGGTTCCTGGAATTCCATCCCATCGTATCCGTCAAGCCGGTCACGTTCCGTCTCTGTGCAGATCATGCAAACACGGTCATTGAGACAAACGAGACGAACAACTGCCTCGACAAGGCGGTTCAGTGCACGGATGTGACCCCACCCGTCATCACTGACGGTCCACACGTGACCGATATCACGACCGGGACTGTCGCTGTCTCCTGGTCGACCGACGAAGCCGCGGACTCGACCGTGCTGTACGACGACCGGTCAGGCATGTACGCGCGCATGTCATCCGACAGTGGTCGCACGAAGTCACACACGCGCACGCTGACAGGGTTGACCGCTGGGATAGCGTATCACGGGGTCGTTCGCTCGCGAGACGCAGCGGGGAATACCGTCACCAGCGCTGACTTCCTCTTCATGACCGCTGCTGACCGCGACGGGGAGAAACCGGACGTCGCCCTGCGCCTGCCGGTCACACTCGCCGGCAGGGTGAGGATAGCAGCAGAAGCACGCGACAACAAGGGCGTCGACCGTGTCATCTTCCTGGTCGACGGCGCCGTTTCGTTCATGGACGCGACACCCCCGTACGAGTTCGACTACGACCTGACAGCACTTCCCGACGGACCTCATACGTTTGGCGCGCACGCCATCGACGCTGCAGGCAACGTAGGGGAGGCTGTCACTGGCGGAGGGGTCCGCAACAGGCTCCCTGCCGGTTCTGATGCGCTCAGCATTGTCATCACCAGTCCCAGAGCCGCGACATCGCTCTACGGCGATCAAACGGTTGCCGCGACGGTCTCGTCACTATTGGCAGGCCGCATCAGCAGGACGCGCGTGCGGATCCTGTTCGGGACATCCCCAGCCACGGATGCCACCATCCAGCACACGACCTATCACTGGCTGCCGAGGCCTGTGTATTGCCCCGCCGGAGCTGACTGCGACGCCGGAGCAGAGGTCGAAGTCTTTGCTCCATGGGAAACGACCGGCGTTCTGGCAGGCGTCCGATGCTCAGTCGTCGTCGACGCGTGGGACACTGCTGGCAACACACACAGTGCATCGGTCACCCTCACGAAGGTAGAGGAGCCGGTACCAGCCACACCACTCACCATCGTGCGCACGGTTACCCGGGACAACAGCCATTTCGATGTCGTCCTCTCGGTAACCAACCCTGCCCCTGACCGACCCGAGAACCACCTTCGGGACGTCGTTCTGAGAGATTCCTGCTACGGTTTCCAGCCAGCGGCTGTGGCCGGTGTGACAACGACCTACACGCATGCGACACGCACCGCCTCCATCACGGTTCAGCTGCTGGGCGAGTTTGGTCCCGGCACGACACGAACAGCGCGGTACTCGGTGGTGCCTATCTTCTTCGACCCGGACATCCCGACGTCCCGCTACGCTATCGGGAGTGGCAGCATCGGGTTCTCCTTCACTGACCCCTACGGCCGCGTCTATGCCCGCGACGCCTCATGTCCGGTCTGGGTGGACGGCTCCGCGGTCGATGCGGCGTTTGCCACTGCCGACGAGCTCATCATCACGTCTCCCGAGGCTCTCGAGCACATGGGACCGCCTACGGCAGATCGCTATGCCCTCCTCGCAACCTGCGCCGAACTCGCTACAGAACGGCTCGGGGCACTTGCATACGTCGAAGAGGGGACCAGTGCTGAAGCCATCAGGACGCTCATGCGCTGGACGTACTACGGCCCACCAACACGGTGGGGCCTCCGCCTGAAACCCGGCTGGCAGAGCACGGGGTACCTTCTCATTGTGGGCGAGGCTCCGATCATCCCCGCCTGGTCCTACGCCGCCCCCGGGTTCTTCACGGACCTTACACACGACATCATTGAATGGTCGGACTACGGTTACACTGACATCAACGACTCTGGCTGTCCCGACCTCCGCGTCGGGCGCATCCTTGGCACGACCGCCGCTGAGCTGACGATCCCCCTGCGCACCAGCATCGACGTGAAACGTCATACCGGTGGGGCCTCATATCTCGCAGCAACAGGGCTGTTCGTTGGGGGCTACGAGGGCACGTGGGAAACCCATGTCCGCAACCTGCAGATGGGCAAGACAGCAGCCCGTGCCCTGGGCATCACGGTATCTGACACAACCGGGACCGCATACTCTGAATACTTCACGACGCGTCGCACTGTCCTCTCGGAGAGCCTGAAGATTCTCAACCAAACACGTGGAGGAGCGACCTACGAGGCCGACCTGGGCGGCTACACCCTCGAACAGCTGGCCGCATGGCTGCTGGACATCAGGGGTGAACTGCCTGCAGGCGAAGCGTCCCTGTTCACCGACAGCGAAGGGCACCTTCGCCGCATGCCTCCAGGATTCGGCGACGCGGGCATCGCCCAAGGTGTTGCAGAAGCGGAACGCGTGGAAGCGGAAAACGCCAGCAGGGGCGGCACGTATGGCTACTCGTACACGTACTATGATCGACCCGGAATCACTGAGGACCAAGCCGGCCAGCTTGCCCTGGGCGCGATCGCTGGAGCCGTCAAGTCACGGACATCCGGCAAGGACATCCTGATGTTCTATGGACATGGTGGACCCGGCAGCTGGGCGTGCGTGCTGGACGACTGGACCGTCAGTTTCTGTCCGCTGCAGCCAATCAGCTTCGGCTCGTCGCGGCCTGTCGTGCTGGCATGGTCATGCATGACAGGAGACTACATGTCCGAACCGGGCAAAAACATCGCCCGCGGCTTCCTGCGCAACGGTGCGGGAGCCTACGTTGGAGCCACCGAGGTGTCCAGCACTGGCAAGAACGAGCGAGTGGCCGCTAGCGTCTTCTGGGAGGAGTTTGAGCGGACCGGTACGATCGGAGACGCGATGTGGCGGATACAGACCCGCCTTACGCGCACGCGTGATCCGGGATGGCTCGACTTTGTCCACGAGTACAATCTCTACGGCGACCCAAAATTCGGAGGAGAGTGATACTATGAGACGTCCATGCGTCGTATTCCTGATCCTGGCTCTCGTCGCTGCTGTCCTCGCCCTGCCTTCCGCAAGCATCGGCGCCGAGCAGCCTCCGACCTCCATCTTCATCACTGTCCCGGACTATGTCATAACCCGCCAGGGTTCCGTCGATACTGTCGAGATCCCCGGCGGGTCCATGCTTGTCGACGAGCAAGGCCGGCCGCTCGTTCCATGTCTGCTCACGTCGGTCGCCTACCCAGCCGACGCCCGCATCCATGAGGTTCGACTTGTGAAGCGGTCCATCCCTCGCCCCGTAACTGGTCTTGCACTACCTACTGTCATCAACGACCCCGAGCTGACCACTCCCGTCGTCCCCCTGGGAGGCTGGTACCCTGACAAGGAGTTCATGTGGGCCGTGCAGCACACCAGCGACGGAGCCTACAGCTTGAACATCGAGGTGTACCCGTTTGTCTATGACCCTGACACACATTCCGCCCTGTTCTACAAGACATGGGAGTTTGCGGTCTCATACACCCACTCGGACGCCTCTATCGCATCATGCGAACCTGACCAGACGTCCTACCGTCCTGGAGACACCGTGCGTTTCAGCATCCTGATTGCGAACAGCGGCGCTCCCCAGGATTTCATCGTTGGGACCACGATACGCCGGTCGGGCTCAGCCGAAGCGCTGACGGGCCTCCCGCTGCGCAAGCTGACAGGCGTCACGGGCACTGCCCTCGTCGACCTTGCATGGAACAGCGGCTCCGCCGCGAACGGAAGGTACGAGGCAGATATCGCCCTGATGGACGTCGAGGGACACACACTGGACAGCACGGTGGTCTCGTTTCCCGTCGGCAGTCCCCGGTTGCTGGTCACGAAGCTGGAGGCATCGCCTCAGCGTTTCAAGGTGGGTGATACGGTCTCGATCCAGTCGAGCCTCGTGAACCAGGGCAGCGCACCGGGCTCGGGCAGGCTCTTCCTGATCGTCCGCGCTGCTGGACTGCCCGAGACATCTTTTGTGCACACCTTCGAGAACCTGGAGACGAGCCACACTGTTACGTTCACGGACACGTGGAGCACGACGGGCAGTCAGCCCGGAGTTCCTCATGTCATCACTTGTTATGCGACCTGCGAAGCCGGTTCGACGCCATTCGTATCCACGGTGGTTTCGACCAATGCCTCCCCCGCAGCCGCCTTCGAGACAGATCCATCGCGACCCAGCGCAGGGACTGATATCGCGTTCGACGGCTCGAGCTCGACAGATACCGACGGCACCGTCACGAACTGGCAATGGAATCTGGGAAACGGGATCATCAGCGAAGGCAAGAAGCTCACCGCCCGCTACGCACGGCCCGGCACCTATGCCGTCACTCTTACCGTTGTGGACAACAATGGTGGAACGGGGTCCGTGACGCGAAATATCGTCGTGACGCAGGCAACGCCTCCCCCTCCGCCCGTGGAGAGAACAGTCATCGTCCTGACGATCGACAGCACACGCTTTGCCGTCAATGGTGAGGCCAGGACGCTCGACGCCGCGCCGATCATCCGTGAGGGCAGGACCCTCCTGCCCATCCGCCCCGTCGCCGAGGCACTCGGCGCCGTCGTGGGATGGGACGGAGTGGAGCGGAAGGCTTCCATCACGCTGGGTGCCACGTCGCTGGAACTCTGGATCGGCAACCCGACGGCGCGCGTGAACGGGCGGGCCGTGCCTATCGACCCTGCAAACACAAAGGTGGTACCGTTGATCGTCCCTCCTGGACGCACCATGCTTCCCCTGCGCTTCGTGGGTGAGAGCCTGGGGTGCCTGGTGGAATGGAATGCTTCAACCCGGCAAGTCACCGTCACGTACCCGACTCCCTAGGTTTGGAGTAGTCCCTGATGACACGACCGGGCGCCCTTTCGGGCGCCCGGTCTGCCATTCAGGAAGATGGGGCGCCAGGGCAGTTCTACTCGCGTTCCCAGCCGAGCCGAGCAGCCGCAAGAACAACCGCCTCGGCCCGTAGGCGCAATTCCGAAAAGCACGAGTGGTCGGCGTCAGTACGGCACCTGAGGTTCCCGTGACCAGCGACGAGAGGTCGACCTGTGTAGCCGCGAACATGCCCAGCGTCCACTCAAAGACGTCGAGCCGGCAACACCAGGGCAGAATGCACACTGCGCTGCAATCGGTTCTGGCTTTGTGAACCCCAGTGTTCGTGGTATACTGCCGCCAAGAAGTCGCAAATGTATTGACATGGCACCGCGACGTGCCATGGGTCTGGAGTCCTGATTCTGCTGTCGGTCATACTTGCGCAGTTCGGTCAACTGACCGCTCTTGGCTTCTGCCTCAAGCGCACATGCCGCGCGCAAAGGAGGGCTCTCAATGTGTAGAGGATGTCTATTCCTCATCATCTGCTTTCTGCTCGTCGCGTCGTATGGACTCCCGCCGTCGTCGATGCAGGATGGATCCAGGGATACTACCCCGTCATGGCAGTCCCGGCAAACCCCCATCTGACCGTCACATTTGGTTGCATCCAGGGAACGTCGGTGGAGCGCCAGTTCTCGTGGCAGTATGCCATCTCGGGCGCGCAGGATACCATCCGCGTCTGTGCGGACCACCAGCAGAACGTCCAGGAACTGAGCGAATCCAACAACTGCAAGGAGGAGACGTGGACCCAGAACCTGCCTGACCTGGTCGTCGACCAGATCCGGTGCGAGACCGGGAACCATATCACCTTCATCGTGAAGAACGCCGGGACCGGACCCCTCTCTGTCGGCTGGATGAGTGTCGCAGACGTCTTTGTGGACAGCATCAAGAAAGGGTTCTACCACAACAACCAATAGACGCAGGAAGGGGGAGTAGAAATGAGACGGACGCGTTCCAGTTTCTTCTTGAAGGTTTTCATTGTTGTCTCTCTTTTCGTCGCGACTTCTCTTGTCTTCTTCACTCAGAAGGTAGACGCCTTCAACATGGGCTATCATTATCAGATGATTAGAGATGCTTTGTTGAAGGAAGGATTCAACGACGATGCCTTGAAATTGGTTTTGCTTGGCAACTCGTACGTCGATTTGTTTCAAACGGACGCCACTTCGAATTTGCTTGACGACAATTTTTGCGAACGAGCCAAAGAACTGGTTGATGTATTTCACTTTGATGGCCTTCCGAACAAGGATTTCATAGACGTCTACTATAGAAGGCTTCTGACCAATACTTACGAGGAAGTCAGACAACTGGTATCAGCGAATGACTCCCAAGGTGATCCTTCGGGTTTGCTCTTGCTGGTTGGGATTACTTCGCATATCCTGGAAGACTTTTACGCACATTCCAACTGGGCTGAACTTGACATTGGCAGTTATGTCAATCTCCCTGATGCAACCTATTTCGACATATTCTATAGACCTGAGATTCTCGACGAAGCTATTAGTGACAATTTCGCATTGGGTCTGCAAAGATACGGCGCAGACTATGCTGAAGACTCGCTCTTCACTCACACATATGCGCCGTCAACCTTGCCACAATACCAAAGACCACCTCATGATATCTTGAAGAAGGACTATGCAGGATGTCCATATTTTGATTGGGCTTATAGGTCTGCCTATAGAGCAACTTCCCAATGGGTCTTACTCAT
>JAPLGJ010000114.1 GCA_026390215.1 Caldisericota bacterium | reverse complement strand
CCGCAGGCTGACGTCGGATGTAACAGTGCACGTCTCCCCGACGTGGAGGCGCTTGAGAGGACGTATGAGCGCCATGAAGCGGGTCGGCGACTTCCGAGCTGTCAAGAGCACATCGATGGTAGCGCCGGTTGCATCCTTATGGCAGCTGAAACTGGCCTCGTTGACGCGCGTATCATTGACAACCATGACATCGTGAGGACGAAGGTACGAAAGGAGATCACAAAACAGCCTGTGTTCTATCGTTCCAGTCGTACGATCGACGACCATGAGACGCGCAAGATCGCGCTGTTCAAGAGGCGTCTGGGCGATCAGCCCCTGCGGCAGCTCGTAGTCGAAGTCCCGAATGTTCACGGCTAGTCCAGCTCCTTGTCACCACACCGCTGTAGACCGACGTCAATGCATCGATCTCCAGTTCGGCAGAGTGTATTATATGGGTGGAGTCCCGGTTGCCAATGAAGTCCGGGCTCACAGGCGTTCACATGGTGGGTGCCAAAACGCTTGGCAGGTGTCGTCAATCCTTTCGCAGGAAACGCTGAGGGAGGCGGGCGCCGGGCGCTGTGCCAGCTGCTTCGATGATCCAGCACCGCGCAGTGAGTCTCTCATCCAGGACTACTGCGCCGGCATACACTTCGGCCCGCACTCCCGGCTCGGTGAACGGGATGACGTACCGCCCGTGCACGACCCGACGGAGCAAGACTCCCGCAATGTGATCCTTGAGTCGATCGACACCCTCAAGAGTCGCAGCAGAGACCATGAGTCCTGTCCCAATGAGGAGAATCTCCTCTCGTCTGGCCTGTTCGACGGTATCGATCTTGTTGAAGATCAGCACCCGGGGAATGTCGGCGCAGCCGATACGTTCCAGAACGGTGTCGACGACGTGAATGCGCTCGTGCAGGTCCCGCACTCCGGCATCGACCATATGCAGCAAAAGGTCCGCATCCCGGGCTTCCTCGAGGGTCGAACGAAACGAATCCATGAGTGATTCCGGCAGGTCCCGGATGAAGCCGACTGTGTCGATGAGGACAGCGGACTGGCGTCCGAAGTGAGCCGGTCTTGCTGCCGTGTCCAGTGTCGCGAAGAGCCTGTCCTCGGCCAACAGCTCAGATCCCGCCAGTAGATTGATCAGCGTACTCTTGCCGGCATTCGTGTACCCTACCACGGCTATCTTCGCAATTGCCGATTCCTGCCGCGTGTGCGCCTTGATGGCATACCGCGTATCGATTGCCTTGACCTCTTCACGGAGATCATGGATCTCCGATCTCTTTGCTCGACGGCGCTTCTGAAACAAGGTCTCGCCCGGCCCGCGCATGCCGATATAGCCCGCCTGCTGGTCGTACCCTGCGTTCATCGCACGCAGCTGGGTGAGCTCAAAGAGACGCTCGGCAATCTGGACGCGCTTCTTTGCTTCGGCGGTGTGCGCCTGAGAAGCGAACGTCTCCAGGATGAGTCTTGCCCGGTCCATCACAGAGCTCCCCAGATGGTCGATCATATGGCGATACTGCGGAGGTGTGAGCTCGGAGTCGAAAATGACGAGATCGGCTCGCAGGGCCTGCAGCAGCTCATGCAGCTCTTCGACTTGCCCCTTGCCAAGCAGGAAGCGCTGAGGGGTCCGCTGCACATAGGTTCTGGACTCGAGCACTTCCACTCCGAGCCCTTCGGCCAGCTGTCGTGTTTCTTCCGGACGGTCAGGATCAACGGTCCCGCCGATCCTGCGAACGCTCACAATGACGGCCGTTCGTGCGATGCCTTCGCCACTCATGACCGCGGGACCAGGTACTGCCGGATCAGGTCTTCCGAGTAGTTCACGGTAGAAGCCGGGTCGATACCGTGCGCAACCAGAAGTCGCTCGCACTCCGACACAATGCCTACACTGTAGGAGATGTGCGCATCCGAGCTCATCAGGATCGGTGCATGGTACTTCTCGAGCAGCTCCAGGATGTGCGCGTAGTGAGCAACGTTGACGTCCTTCCAGGTGTGAAGCGCAGACTGGTTCAACTCGACAAGCACTCCCCCTGCCGCGGCGGCAGCAATCGACTCTTCGAGATCGACCGGATACGGAAAGCGGGGATCACCGATATGGGCAACGACCGTTATCCGGTTTCTCTCGATAGCCTTAACGAGTGCTCCCGTGTTCTCAGAAACCGACGAACCGCCGTACCCTGTCGAGTTGTGGAACCCGGCGATGACGATGTCAAGCTCTTGTAGTAGCTTCTCCGGCATGTCCAGCTCGCCCCAGGGATTGATGATGTTCGCCTCGACCCCTATGAGCACGCGGATCCCAGGCAGCTGACGCAGGGTGTCCTGTCTGTTCAGATTCTTGAAGTAGTCCAGCTTGGGTCCATCTGGGCGTGCAGGACCGTGGTCCGTGATGGCAAGGTACTTCAGGCCACGCTCCCGTGCTGCAGCAACGACTTCCTGGAGCGTGGAGAACGCATGTCCCGAGAAGACGGTATGGACGTGGAAGTCCCCAAGCATGTGTAGACTCATGCCCGCTTTCCTCCGTTGTCTCTGAGCAATGATGAGACAATCATGCTCCCAACGGAGACGAGCACCCACCCTATGAGCGCCGCCAAGAAACCGCGCACGTCAAACCCCGGGACAAGCCATGCCGTCAGAGCCATGACCGCCGCGTCGATGACCAGGGTGAACAGTCCAAGACTCAGAATGCTCAGTGGAAGACTAACGGCGAGCAGAATCGGGCGAATGAGAGCGTTGACGAACCCGAAGATGAGCGCTGCCCATAGCGCTGTCCAGAGCGAGGCAACCTCGAATCCGGGGACCACCCGGCTGACGAGCAGAAAGACCGAAGCGTTCAGCAACAGACGAATAATAAGGTCCATGGGGGTCTCCTTTCAGACATCAGCGGTGCTTCAGAGGACGTTCGTGGCGTTTGTGAAACTCGCGCTTGCCAAAGCGATGTGCTTCGTCCCGAATCGACATAAGCAACAGCAAAGCGCCGGAATCGTGTGAGAGCCGCACCGGTTCCGGCGTCCCTTCACGGTACAGCAGTTCTTCCTTCTTGGCGATGCCCACGACAGGCACATGCACACCGGCATCGTCGCGCACGGCACAGACAGCCCCCAGTTGCGACAGTCCACCGTCGATCAGCAGGAGATTCGCGGGATCAGCGAACGCAATGTCACCCCACCTTGCAAAGCGCCGTGCGAGAGCTTCTGCCAGCATTGCCGGATCGTTCGGCGTATCCAGAGAGCGCATGTTGAACAGCCTGTACTGATCCTTTGCCGGCTTTCCGGCCACAAAAACGACCATGGAAACGGTAGCGTCCTTTCCTGAGATGTTCGACACGTCGTAGCCCTCGATGCGCACCGGCATGTGTTCAAGATCCAATACTGCCTTCAGAACTGACAGCTGCGCAGGGATGTCGGTCGCCCGCGTCGAGGCAATCAGTTTCTGTTCCGCATTCTCGCCTGCAAAGCGCAGGAGGCGTGACGTCTCTGTCGAACGTGGGGACGCCAGCGAAATCATGGGCCCAAGAGCCTCCCGCAGTCGTTCCCGCACGGTCGTCGCTTCGGCGCCCACAGCGTCGACAGCTATCCGTGTCGGAGCAGCCACACGAAATCGTCGGTAGAAATCGATGATGAGATCCACCCGCATGATCGCATCAAGAGCCTCCTTGCCTTTGAGGTCATAGATGAACTCTGTCGAAGCGATCAGCCTTCCCTCGCGAAGCGCCTGCCGGACAACAGCCACCAGATTCCCCTGTTGATGAAACGCGAA
>JAPLGJ010000062.1 GCA_026390215.1 Caldisericota bacterium | reverse complement strand
GATCCCCACGGGGATGCGCTGCTTCATGACGTCAAAGCTGAGCGCCTTGTCCAGGTCGGCACCGGTGGCGCGGTAGACGAAGTCGGCGGGGTGTGGGGCGACAAAGACCTCGGGCTCCAGCTTGGTGACCTGCACCTTGCCGACGTAGGCGACGCCAGCGGGCATGATGCCCTGGCGCACGATCGTCGTGTCGCTGTCGAACTGGATGCCCTCGTGGTACTGCTGGACCTCGATGACGGTGCCATAGAAGGTGACGGCCTCGACGCCGGCATACCCCTCGACGGCCGACCGCACGAAGACGACGTCGTCCAGCTCCAGGTAGTTGTGCTGGTCGACGAGGACGTAGAACTCCAGCGACGATGCGGGCTTGGTGCCCAGGACGAATCCGATTGGTGCTGCTTCAGCCATGCCGACTCCTTTTGCTGTGTCAATCAATCCGAGGAAGTATAGCGCAAAAGGGCGGAGAGTGGCAGCGACTGTGGGGCTACCTTCTTGGCACCTACTTGTCGAGGATGCCGAGGATCATGGTGAGGAGAGCCAACCCCAACACGATGGCTACGTCGATGCGATGCGACTTGCGCAGGCCGGCCTTCTTTGCGGGGACTGCCTTCAGGGCGTACAGCCCTCCGAATGGTGTGAGGATCACGAACACGCTGGTCACAAGGGCACTGTAGAAGTGCATCAGGTTGGGCTCGAGGGCTCTGGTGACGACCAGCCAGGCAACACCAGACAGGACGATGACCACGCCGGCACCTGCCACGGCCTTGTGGGTCATCACTCTCGTACCACCCTGGTCGGTCTTGCCGATGAAGGCTCCGGCAAGAAGGACGACGACGCCGAGAACCATCGGTATGAAATGCCAGAGCTCTTCTGCTTCCATGGAAGCCTCCCGGATCACGACGAACTATCTCAGTATGGCGAGTTCTGCACGTGCCTACAAGCGACAGGTTCCTGCCTGTGCCGAAGACACCCCTCAGAAACGCCCCCACATTGGACTAACACGCTCGGGGGCATGGGAAGAAAGTGCTCGGGGGCCTTGAACAAAAGGGCTCGGGGGGGGCGATGGATGGAGGTACATTGCTCTAGCTACAGTGCGATCTGCAGCTGTCTGAAGCTGTCCTCCAGCCACGTATTGATCACATCGATGGCGGCGGTCGAACCTGTAGTAACGAGAGCCACGTACACAGTGACTGGCCGAGAATCCCGCGGCGAGCGAGCGCCAACTCCTGAACCCAGCAGGCGAAGGCGCCCGAATCCTTTCAGTCGGGGTTCCGGGAAAAGGGATGGAGTGCTTCGGACAATTCCTGCATCGTGTATGGCTTGTTGATGGCGCCCACGAATCCATAGGTTGCGTAGTCGCTCATGGTGGCGTCATCCGAGTACCCGCTGGAGACGATGGCACGCGCTTTCGGGAACCTATCCAGGAGCCTCGTGACTGCTTCCTTTCCTCCCATTCCGCCCGGGACCGTCAAGTCCATGATGACGACGTCGAACTCGCGTGGCGTACCGGCTGCCAGCGCGTAAACGTCGAGGGCTGTCTGTCCGTCCGGGACGGCGACTGCTGTGTAGCCG
>JAPLGJ010000112.1 GCA_026390215.1 Caldisericota bacterium | reverse complement strand
AGCGGGTCTACGAGCGAAATATGGATGTTGGTCTCTTTGCCCTGGTGAAACGTCAGGGTGAACTCATGTTCTCCGAGGAGTTTCGCCAACTCATTCGTGGCCGAAAAGACACCGGCCGCCAAAGCGGATACGGCGATTGCCGACTCTCGCGTCACGGCACCACTCTTCGCAAGAAGCTCGCCGCTCTTGTTGAGGAGGATGATGTCCTTTGCCTGAGAATCAACGAGGTACTGTGAGAACAGCTCGTCGATGATTTCGATATCTTCCTTCGTAATTACCAGTGAAGACAGTTGACCTTCCATCTATGCCTCCGATTTCGACAACGTAACCATCTTCTTGTCCGCAAGACCGTTGAGGGCTGCCCATGCGCGGAAGAACCCGAACTCAGCTTCCTTCAGAATCCTGTCGGACGACTGTTGCTCGCCAGCCTTCTGCAGGAGGAGAAACTCATCGGCAGTCAGCGTAACAGCCACGTCGGAGTCATTCTCGACCAGGCTGACCTGCAGCTCCGACGGTTCCGCGTGGCTCCCTGCCCGCGCGTATTCGTCGGCAAGGCCCGTTGCCTCCATGAGGAGACTCGTGTTGCTCTGGGTAATCCTTCGAGGCGGCATGATGACGTTAGATGCGAAATTGAACGTACCGTCATGCTCCAGAAAGGCATCGAAGAATGCGGGTAGCCCGCTGCTATACGGTGACTGTGCATGGATGACCTTGCCCCTCTGGAAGAAGATGGCAAAGCTGCCCAGATGCCCTTGTATGTCCAACTTTCCAGTTCTTTGAGCGTTGTCCAAGGTCTGAACAAGCTGGGCAAGCGGAAAGCTCTGCAAGTCACCGCGCAATTCCATAGGACTCCTCCATTCCTCTGACTTAGCATGCTATTTGATTTCGGTCGAATTTCAAGGTATGCTGACCTTCTCACACACTCGGAGGTGAATAGTGACGAAGTCCAAGGACATTGGGTTGAACAAGACGTCTGCCTGGAACAGCATCGATCGCAAGGCGACCGACAAACTGGCTGCGGAGTACATGTCGCTCATGAGGGACGCCAAGACCGAACGCGAGTTCGTCGAGGCAGCGACGGTCATCGCCCAGGCTGGCGGCTACAAGACTGCCGACGCTCTCTCTGCCGAAGCATTGCCCAAAGGTGGGAAACTGATTTTTATAAACCGGGGCAAGAACGCCCTGATCGTGAGGCTCGGGAAGCGTCCTCTTGGAGAGGGCGTCAACATCGTGGCCGCGCACGTCGACGCTCCGCGCATCGACGTCAAGCAGAACCCGCTGTTCGAAAGCACAGGGCTGAGCCTCTTCCAGACCCACTACTATGGTGGAATCAAGAAGTACCAGTGGGTAACGATCCCCCTTGCCTTGCACGGCGTGATCTATGACAAGGCAGGGAAGAAGCTTCAACTTCGCATTGGCGAGGAAGACAGTGACCCGGTGTTCAACATCTCCGACATCCTGCCGCACCTGGGACAGGCTCAGGGAGAGAAAAAGCTGAGCGAAGGCGTTTCAGGCGAGGCGCTCGACGCCATCGTTGGCCACGTTCCCACTGACGACAAGGACGACAAGACGCCCGTTCGCACGAATGTCCTGAAGCTGCTTGCCGAACAGCTCAATGTCGAAGAGCGGGCCTTCGCGGCCTCCGAGCTGGAGCTCGTGCCGGCGATGAAGCCCAGGGAGGTCGGTTTTGACCGCGGACTCATTCTCGCCTATGGACATGACGACAGGATATGCGGGTACACAGCCCTGCGCGCCCTGATGGACCAGAAGAAGGACCCTGAGCGAACACAGGTCGTGTTCCTCGCTGACAAGGAAGAGATTGGCAGCGACGGCGACACCGGTATGCAGAGCGAGTTCCTGGAACTGGTCATTGAGCGGCTCATCCTCGCGACCGGCGAAAGGACCACGGCCAGACAGGTGTTCTGGAGCTCCATGGCCCTCAGCGCCGACGTAGATGCCGGCATGGACCCCAATTACCTGGACGTGTTCGAACCGACGAACGCTGCCACAATCGGCAACGGCATCGTGATTACCAAGTTCACCGGCTCCCGGGGCAAGTCCTCAGCCCATGACGCTTCGGCCGAGACTCTTCACAAAGTGCTCGCATTGCTGGACGAGGCCAACGTCCCGTGGCAGGTGGCTGAGATGGGCAAGGTCGACGTGGGTGGAGGTGGCACGGTGGCCAAGTTCCTGTCGAAGCGCGGTATCGAAACGCTTGACGCCGGCCCTGCGCTTCTGTCGATGCATGCCCCGCAGGAACTGGCCAGCAAGGCAGACCTGTACGCCTGCTATCTCGCTTATAAGACGTTTTTGGAGAAGGCCCGCTAGCTCGCTGCAATTCAGAGTAATGCAACCGAATGCTCCCGTGAAGGGTCCTTCCGGTTGCATCGCTGCAGCTCCTGCATATACTATGGTCGCTCTCTGCCGTCGTGAAGACGGCCGAAATCCAAGTCCAAAGGGAGGAACTGTTGAGAGAGTTTGAATTGATGTTTATCGTGGACGGGACAATGCCGGAGGAAGAAGCTACGGCTGTCGCCACTACCGTTCAGTCCTTCATCTCATCGAAGGGCACGATTCTGAAGGCAGACCCATGGGGCCGTCGTCGCATGGCGTATCCGATCGACAAGAAACAGGATGGCTACTACTGGGTGATCGCATTCGAGTGCGAACCTGGCGAGGTTGATGCTCTCAAGCAGCAGCTGAGAGTGAACGAAGACATCATGCGGTGGATGGTTACGCGTCCCGAGCACAAGGAGACTGTCGTTCCAGTCGAGACGGTTGTTCCTCAGGAGATGAGCCCTGAAGCCGAACCCGCTCCAGTAGCTGCACCAGCACCTGAACCTGCCCCTGCACCTGAACCTGCCCCTGCACCTGAGGGCTAGCGATGAACGACCTCAACCAGGTTGTCCTCACAGGCAGGATTACCAGGGATCCGGACATCCGGTACACGCCGTCAGGCAAGAAGACGGCTCGTGTTTCAATTGTTGTGAACCGGAGCTGGAACGCGTCCAAAGACCCGTCTGTCCGCGATTGGAAGGAAGAAGCCTTCTTCGTTGACGTCAACGCATGGACCTTCGTCGCCGACAAGATCGAGAAGTCAGCTGAGAAGGGCCTGCGCGTTCTCGTGACAGGACGCCTGTCCATAAGAGACTACACCGCCAACGACGGAACCAAGAAGCGTGCCACGGAGATCGTGGCCACGACATTCGAGGTCATCGGTGCTCCCCAGAACCGTCAGAGTGCCGGTGAGCCCAGTGAAGCAGCTGGCGAAGATGATCTTCTCAAGGACTTTGAAGTCCCCGAGGGATCGCTGCAGCAAGGCTCCGGCTCTGAAGACCACGACGTGCCATTCAACTGAGATGAAGGAGTAGACTATCATGCCAAATGCACCATTCAAGAAACCGAGCAAGACCGGCAAGAAGAAGTCTTTTTTCTTTCGCGCGCGTAAGAAGTTCTGCCCATTCTGCGCAGACAAGACTGATGATATCGACTACAAGGATGCTTCACGGCTGCGCCGTTTCGTAAGCGACAAGGGCAAGATCCTTCCTCGCAGGGCGACGGGCGTGTGTGCCAAGCACCAACGTGCCCTTGCGGGCGCCGTCAAGAGAGCTCGCGTCATGGCTCTCCTGCCGTTCGTGAATCGCTAGTTCAACACCAACCATGGACAGGAAGGTAATTCTGCTCGCCGACGTCAAGGGCGTTGGCCACAAGAATGACGTGGTCAGCGTTTCTGTGGGCTATGCTGCCAATTACCTCCTTCCCCAGCGCCTGGCCGTCGACGCAACATCCGAGAGAGTTGCCGCCCTCAGCAAACACAAGATGGCAGTATCTCAGGAAAAGGATGTTGTGCTTGCACGGGCCCAGGACCTGGCGGCAAGACTTGCAGGTCAGGCGGTTACCGTTCACGCCAAAGCAACACCACAAGGAAGACTGTATGGCGCCATCACTCCGGATGAAATCGCTGCCGCCATCGGCAGTCAGCTCGGTGTCGCCGTGGAGAAAAGAACCGTGAGCACCGATGAACCTATCAAAGCGCTTGGCGTGTATGCGATTGCCCTGAAGTTGAGTCCCCAGGTCACGGCTCTCGTCTCCGTCACCGTCACGGAAGCTGACTGAGGATGCCTGACCGAAGTGATGCCCAGATAGACGAAGCGCGTCCGCGAGCCGGGCAGAACGAAGCCGGTTCGAATCCGGGGAACGTTGTCCCGCCCTATGATATGGGAGCCGAGCAGTCGCTGCTCGGCTCGTTCATCGTCTCAAATCTCACCGTCGACGAGGTCATGGACTATCTCAAGCCTGATGACTTCTACTTCGATGAGCATGTCGCCATCTGTGACTCGATTTTTCGCCTCCGGGCGTCCAACAAGCCCGTCGACGTGGTCGTTCTGAGCAACGACATCAAGAGTCACGGCAACCTCGATCGCGTCGGTGGTGTGGCGTACCTCGTCAAGCTGACGGAGCTCGTCCCAACGACCCAGAACGTCAAGTACTACGCCGAGATCATCAAGGAGTCGTCGGTCAAACGCAGTATCATCCGTGCGGGACGAGACATCTACGAGCTCGGGTTTTCTCCCTCCGTCACTGCCATGGAGCTGATCGACAGGACAGAGAAGTTCATCTACGAGGCGTCTCGGGGTATGGTGCGCGGTGATTTCATGCCGCTGGAACGCATCCTCCCGAAGACGTTGCAGTTGCTGGAGGAGCGGTACGACCACAGGGGTTCCATTCGTGGTATCGCCACTGGTATCAAGAATCTGGATCTTCAGATCGGCGGATTCCAGCCCCAGGAACTGGTCGTCCTCGCCGCACGGCCAAGCATCGGCAAGACGTCGCTGGCATTGAACATTGCGGCGTACAACGCGGTCCGCCTGAAGAAACCCGTGGGCATCTTCAGTCTGGAGATGTCCAGAGAGCAGCTGGCCGAACGTATCATATCGTCAGAAGCGATGATCGAGGCCGACAAGCTTCGGTCAGGCTATCTGTCGCAAGAGGACTGGCAAGCGCTGACACAGGTCAGCAACAGGCTATCGGAGGCACCCCTGTACATCGACGACGCAGCGGGGCTGACCGCTCTCGAGATACGGGCGAAGGCAAAGCGCCTGGCCATCACAGCGAAGGTAGAGCTCCTCATTGTGGACTATCTCCAGCTTGCTGCCTCTGGCGAGAAGGTCGAGAGCCGCGTCCTTGAAGTGGCGCAGATCACCCGTATGCTCAAGAACCTGGCCCGCGAACTCAATGTGCCGATCCTGGTCGTTTCTCAGCTGTCACGGGACATCGAAAAGAGAGACCGCAAGAAGCCTCAGTTGTCCGACCTTCGCGAGAGTGGAGCGATCGAGCAGGACGCCGACATTGTCATTTTTCTCTACACCGACGAAGCGACAGACGCTTCCGAGATGAACACCCGGACGCCCACCAACGCTCTGGTCGCGAAGCACCGCAATGGCAAGCAGGGCAATGTGAAGCTGATGTTCGACAAGAGATACACCCGATTCGAGTCTCTCGACACGACTGCGGAGGACTGAGCACACCTGCTCGACCGTCCTAACTATTGACGAGGAGCTGGTTCTCAGTAGAATAGAGTCGTGCGCGGGCCGTTAGCTCAGCTGGCAGAGCATCTGCCTTTTAAGCAGAGGGTCACAGGTCCGAGTCCTGTACGGCTCACCAAAGCCCTCGTAGTCTAATGGTCAGGACACGGCCCTTTCAAGGCTGCGATAGGAGTCCGATTCTCCTCGAGGGCACCAGGTATGGGCGGATGGCTCAGCGGTAGAGCACCTCCCTCACACGGAGGGGGTCGCAGGTTCGAACCCTGTTCCGCCCACCACGTTTCTTGTATCGCGTGTGGTGACAGTTTTGCGCGCCCAGTGAGGCTGAGACACCGGATGCTCACTTGACTTTTTGCAGAACAATCTATACTAAGTGTGGTACGGGGTCGTGGTGTAGCTGGTCCAACACGCTGGCCTGTCATGTGCCGGCGTAGCTCAGTTGGTAGAGCAGCTGATCCGTAATCAGCAGGTCGTCTGTTCAAATCAGATCGCCGGCTCCACTGTCTTCTTGCTCCTACTCTCGACACCCAGTGCTGGAGGAACCTTACACGTGAGTACTCCTTCGCAAGCGGTCATCGTTTTTCCCCTCCTCCTCGTCCCTATCCTCTCACTCGTTGGGCTTCTCTTTGTGGCCGTTCTGGCGAGATCCATCGTTCGGCATCCCCTCGACAACGAAGCGATTCTTGCAATAACCCTCACCATCCATCGCGGTGCCACGACCTTCCTCGCCCGCGAGTATGCCATCTTGTTCCCGATCCTGGCGGTTGTAGGCATTCTTCTAGCTATGGGCAACGGTCTTGTGGCAGGAGCTTCCTTTCTGGCCGGTGCCGGTTTCTCCGTGCTGGCCGGCTACATAGGAATGCAGATAGCTACGATGGCCAATGGCCGCACGACTCTCGAAGCCAGGCGCTCCCTCGGGGCAGCTCTCAATATGGCCTTTTCGGGCGGTTCGGTCATGGGCATCGTCGTAAGCAGTCTCGGCGTTGCGGGGTCCTTCTTCTCGATGTTTGGCACCCTGGCCGTCCTTCACAGTCCCGAGAAAGCCCTTGTGGCAGCGACTGGCTACTCCATGGGGGCATCCCTCGTTGCATTGTTTGCCCGCGTTGGCGGAGGCATCTTTACCAAGGCGGCCGACGTGGGAGCGGATCTTGTCGGCAAGCTTGAAGCCGGCATTCCGGAAGACGATCCCCGCAATCCGGCGTCCATAGCCGACAACGTCGGCGACAACGTCGGCGATGTTGCAGGCATGGGTGCCGATCTCTACGAGTCATACGTAGGGGCGATTCTGGCAGCTGACATCCTGGGGTACTGGTTCGCCCGGCAGCATGAGCTTGCTGATTTGCTCCTCCCCGTACGCTATGTCTACTATGTCGTTGCTGCTGGCCTGATGTTTTCGCTGCTGGCCGTGCTCCTCGTGAAAGTCCTGTCGAGGAGTGATCGGTTCTCACCCGAGTCTCTGCTGCGCTATGGCTCCATTGGAGCTGCCGTCGGACTTGTGGCAGCCTCCGTTCCCTTGTCTCTTGGGCTATTTGGAGACATGAAGGCTGCAAGTGCCGTCACCGTGGGCGTTGTGTCGGGGGTCCTGATCGGCCTTGCTTCGGAGTATTTCACCTCGTCGCGACCCGTTACACAGATTGCCCTGGCATCGAAGAGTGGTGCAGCGACCAACATCCTCAGCGGAATGTCTGCTGGAATGCGCAGTGTCGTTGTTCCGATCGTTGTCATTTCGGCTGCCTTGCTCCTGGCCTACGCCGGCCTCGGGATGTACGGCATCGCGCTGGCGGGAGTTGGGATGCTTGGAACCCTCGGCATATCACTTTCAGTGGACGCTTATGGCCCAATTGCTGACAACGCGGGCGGAATCGCAGAACTGACAGGACAACTGCCCATTGTCCGAGAACGGACGGACCAGCTTGATTCCCTGGGCAACACGACAGCGGCGATGGGTAAGGGCTTTGCAGTCGGTTCGGCAGCTCTCACATCCTTGGCGCTGTTCAGCAGCTTCGCCCAAGCCGTTCACTTGCCAGTGCTTGATGTTCTTGATCCACGTGTGGTTGCGGGCATGTTCATTGGCTCAGGCCTGCCATTCTGGTTCTCAGCGATGCTCATCGAGGCTGTTGGGTCCACCGCAATGCTGATGGTTGCCGAAGTGCGCAGGCAGTTCCGCGAGATACCCGGTCTCCTCCAGGGACTTGCTCCATCAGATCCAAACGCGTGCATAGCAATCAGCACCCGGGGCGCACTCAGGTACATGGTGCCACCAGCCCTCGTTGGTGTAGCAGCCCCCTTCGCCACATATTTCGTCCTGGGCAAGGAAGCTGTCGGCGGCCTTCTGCTCGGTGCTACAGTAACCGGCACCCTGCTTGGACTCTACATGGCAAATGCCGGCGGGGCCTGGGACAATGCGAAGAAGCTCGTGGAGCGATCGCTTGGTGGAAAGGGCAGTTCTCAGCATCAGGCCAGTGTCGTCGGCGATACGGTCGGCGACCCGCTGAAAGACACTGCTGGCCCGTCACTGAACATCCTCATCAAACTCATATCGGTGGTCTCTCTCAGCTTCCTGCCCCTGTTCATCAAGTAGACAGACAACTCGAACCAAACAGGCGCATCCCTTCAGGGTTTGCGTCTTGCGCCGGGGTTCTAAATGCGTACTCTGTGAGTACACAGATGAACGAGTCTGCACTTTCAGGTGAAGGAACGTGCCAATGAAAACAGAAACCAATGAACTGACCGGCTCTCAGCGCTCGACCAGAATCCGCAAGACGCTTCTTTTCGCTACTATCGCCATCCTGGTCATCGTTGCCTGTTTTGCCGGCTACACCGTCATATCTCTCTACACTTCCCTCCGCTCGATCAATCCCAATGCGGGCAGCGCGGAATCGTCCCTGAATCTGCAGGAACGAATCAATATCCTGGTCATGGGGGTCGACTCACGCGACAAGAACGACCCGGGCCGTTCAGACAGCATCATGCTCATCGGTCTCGATCCGGTTTCCGGCACGATGTCGGTCATGTCGATCCCCAGGGATTCCCGTGTCAACATCCCAGGACACGGGTATGACAAGATCAATGCCACGACAAACCCCGACTACTTCACAGATGGCGGAGTCCAGCTTCTCGAGAAGACCGTCGAGTCGATGATCCCCGGCATCAGGATCAACTATTACACCAAGGCCAATTTCGCCGGTTTCGAACAAATCATCGACGCCTTGGGTGGCGTGACTATCAACGTTGAGAAGGCCATGTACTACAAAGCCGAGGACACGCTCATCGACCTGAAACCCGGAGTACAGCATATGGACGGGAAAACAGCACTTGACTATGCCCGCTTCCGCCACGATGCCATCGGAGACTTCGGCTCGTGGGGCGGTGAGGAGTATGGCCGTGTGGTGCGGCAGAAAGCCCTCCTCAAGGCTATTGTCGCCCAGACGACCGCCCTGCGCAACGTCTGGAAACTGCCGCCCATCATCCGTGCCGTCGAAAGTGCCGTCGTAACCGATCTGCTCCCCAACGACATGCTTCGCATTGCTCTCGCGTTCAAGAATACGACCGACAAGCAAGTGACGACCGTTACATTCCCTGGAGCACCTGGCTATATCGCGGGAGGGTCGTATGTCATCC
Source organism: Caldisericota bacterium (assembly GCA_026390215.1). Classification (GTDB taxonomy): domain Bacteria; phylum Caldisericota; class Caldisericia; order Cryosericales; family Cryosericaceae; genus Cryosericum. The sequence goes on along the minus strand of JAPLGJ010000112.1, from coordinate 2,024 downwards.
CGGACCTGGAGGCCCTGCGAACGAACATTGCTCCGTTGTTCAGCCCGGTCCTCCCAACCGACTAGGAGCCCAGACGAACAGAGTGTCAGCCTGGCCTTCGCAACAGCCGAGCAATGGTGCTTCATGAGCATCATCGCCGTTGTCATCACCCTGGACCGCCATGAAACGGCATCGCGCTGTCTGGCGTCGATCCTGCACGGAACCCAGCGACCCGACCGGGTCGTGATCGTTGACAATGGTTCTGCGACCCCGTACACGCCACCACAGGAGTATCGGCAATTTGTCGAGATTGTTCGGCTGGACCGCAATACCGGCCCGGCTGGAGGAGCAGCGTCCGGCCAGGAGAAGGCACTCGAACTCCAGGCTGACTGGATATGGATGGTGGACGACGATGCCATCGTTGATCCAGATGCCCTGGCGACGTTGACTGCAAGTGCCCAGGAGCATGACGGGCGAACCTATTTCCGCTCTGTATGCTACAACATGCCAGACCCGGAACTCGCGTTCTTCAATTCATTCCTGTATGGCTGCCAGACTGGAATGCTCAACCCGGTGCCCCGGGAACGCTACCAGGATCCTGAATTCTCCTTTGACGCCTGTGCCATGGCAGGGCTTTTTGTTCCTTCGTACATGCTCCTTGAGGTGGGCGTCTTCGACGCGTCCCTGTTTGGATGGTACGACGACATTGAATTTACTCTGAGAGCGACGATGGCCGGCTTCCATGGGTATGCCCTCCCCGGGAGCCGCTTGCTGCACCCGTCGGCCAATCGGAGGCAATTGCGCTTCTTCGGAAGGTCCCTCGCTGTTCTCACCGACCAGCCGTTGCGCATTTACTACGGTACGCGCAACTGTATCCTGACACAGCGCAGACTCCTTGGAAAGACCCGCTTCCTGACTCTGTTTCTTCCCGTCTTCTCAGTTCGGCGTTTCATTCTGATCGTGCTTCTCTACAATAATCGTCGTGCGTTTCTCCGCAGTTTCGTGAGGGGCCTCTCAGATGGGCTCCGAGGTCGAAAGGGAGAATTCACACAAGGGGGTCGTACCGCATGAGAAACAAATGGATTGTCGGAGTTGTTCTTGCGCTCGTCATCGTCGCAGGGGTTGCAGCAGCCTACAAGCTTACGCGTCCCTCCACTGGCGAAAAAGGCCTCAGTGGCAAACGCATCGAAGCCACTTTCCTGGCCTATGGTATCCAGCCTGAGACGGCCGCGGAGATCATGACGGGGTCTCCTATCTATGACGAGACTGGCCAGAAGTGCTTTCTGATCACGAAGATTACCGCACGACCAGCTCAGATGGACGCGATCGACAGCAAGGGAGAGCTGCGCGTTGTAGGGCACCCGGTCCTGAAAGACGTCGTCATCACCGCAGAGTCCATCGACCGAAAAGTTGCCTGGGCGTACATGTATGCGCGCGACAAGATCCTGGCTGGAGCGAATGTCGCCATTTATGGGGACAACTGGAAGGTCTGGACACGTATCCTGACGGTGCACGATCTCCCATAGGGACGGGATGAACGTCAACTCGACCAGGAGACGCTGGGCAGCGAGGTCATTTCTCCTGCTGGTCGCCTACTATCCTTTTGTCAACTGGGCGATACGGAAGATTGATTTCCCTCTTGCCAGTCTCTGGGAGGAGATCATGCTCCTGGTCTTTCTGGCATTTGCGATCGCCACAAGTTGGCGGAAGATGGGGCGCCTTGTCGCTTCTCCTGTCGTCCTCACGGGCCTGATCTTTGCCGCTGCAACACTGATGGGTTATGCTGCGAACAGCTACTACATTGGCGCCTATGTTCATGAAGCTCGCCTCGCATTTGAACCCTTTGTCGCCTTCGTCGTCCTGTGGCTCCTGATCGATGGTGACGCCACCAGTCTTCTCCGTGAGTTGGTTCCACACCTCATGCTCAGTGCTACGTTGGTGGCGTTCATCGGTGTCTGCCAGTATGTCCGGAAGGTACCCGTACCGGCCCAGTGGCTTGACAAGGACACTGAAAGCGGGATCATCAGCACCAGGGCCTTCTCCCT
>JAPLGJ010000211.1 GCA_026390215.1 Caldisericota bacterium | reverse complement strand
CTCAACCCAGGACGAATGCGGCGACTTGCTGCCGACCTTCGTCTCGGCCCGTCAGGCGAACGCCGCTCAGCCTGGCTACATTGCCGGGCGTATGGCCAGCAGGATGGGCGGACTCGCAGGCAAACATGTTCTGTTCGTCGGCATCGCCATGAAGGACTACTCGGACGATATTACGGTAAGTCCGGCCGTCGACCTCGCCGCGGCTCTTGCGAAGGCGGGAGCCGAAGTGCGTGTCTTCGACGGCATCGCCGAGGCGCCCAGGGATTTTGGACGTGAGACGGACATCGATGCCGGCTCGTTGTGGGCAGACGCACTCGTGCTGCCCATCCGACAGACGAATGTGGACTATGAACGCGTCAAGAAGACAGTGATGGCAGCAGCTGGCCGCCTGATTCTATTTGACTTCCGGGGAGTGTTCGAACATGACAGCGACGTCCTTGCGCAACCCTGGTACGTTCGTCTGTAGAACGCGGGCGCGCCTTCCTGACAATGGCTGAGCGAGTCCACGTCGCCGGTATTCCGGTCGACAACCTGGACATGGACGAAGCTCTCGCCGTCGTCGAGGGCTTCGTCGCATCTCGCAGCCCACACATGGGTGTCGCCATCAATCCTGAGAAAGTCATCAAGGCAAAACAGGACAGGGCCCTTGAGAAGGTCCTGCGCAGGAGCGACCTGAATTTCTGTGACGGCATAGGGATCATGTGGGCCTCGCAGGTGTTCTACCACGAGCGCATCAAGTCGCGTATCACGGGTGTCGACCTGTTCTTGCGGCTGCTCGAGCTGGCAGACGCTCGTGGATGGAGGCTCTTTCTTCTTGGGTCGCGTCCAGAGACACTCTCGAGGGTCGTTGCAATTGTGAAGAACAGGTACCCTGGGCTCATCGTGGCCGGATCACGCGACGGATATTTCACGTCTGCGGACGAACCCATCCTCGTGGCAGAAATCGCCGCTGCCAGAGCGGACATGATGTTCGTTGGCATGGGCAGTCCCAAACAGGAGAAGTTCCTTGCGGAGAATCTTTCCGCGATGGGTGTTCCGTTTGCCATGGGTGTGGGAGGAAGCTACAACGTCCTGTCGGGTGAGTTCAAGCGTGCACCTGCCCGGGTCCAGAGACTCGGTCTTGAGTGGCTGTATCGGTTTGTGCTTGATCCCAAGCGGCTGCCTCGCATTCTTTCGCTTCCGCGGTTCGTCGGTATTGTGGTCCGATCACCCCGGGAACATGTCGACAACATCGACTTCTTTGGCATTTCTATCAGCAACAGGGATATCGACGAGCTTCTCGAAATAGCCGACGGTTTCGTCCGAAGCGGGGTGCCTCATCTCGTCGTCACGCTCAATGGTGAGATGGCTGCTCGTGCGTTCCGGGACGCCGAGTTTCTGGCAATTGTCCAGCAAGCGGATCTTGTCGTTGCTGACGGCGTTGGCATCGTATGGGGGGCGCGCATGCTGGGCCCGCGCATCGAGAACCGCATCCCCGGCATCGAGTTCTCCGGTTCTCTGCTGGCACTCGCCGAGCGCAGGGGCTACCGCGCGTACTTCCTCGGTGCAAAGCCCGATATTGTCGAACGGGCTACGTCCAACGCCATGGCTCGCTACCCAGGTCTTCACGTCGTCGGTTTCCATTCCGGCTACTTTGACGCAGCCGAAGAAGCAGACGTGATCCAGGAAATCCGGGATGGGCACGTCGACATTCTGCTGGTAGGCATGGGCGGAGGAGCCCAGGAGAAGTGGATCTGGCACCACCGCGACATGGGTATCCCTATCGCAATCGGGGTAGGTGGGACATTCGACGTCTGGAGCGGACTTGTGCGCCGAGCGCCGCGATTCGTCCAGAGGACCGGCACGGAGTGGTTGTACAGACTGGTCGTCCAGCCAAGCCGCGTACGACGCGTGGGCAGTATCTTCTATTTCATGTTCCGTGTCCTTGCACATCGTCGGACAGCATCCAGGAGCTAGATGGTCCGACTCTTTGTCCTCGGATACTATGGCTTTGGCAATTTCGGCGACGAGCTCATTCTGGCGGCTGTGCAGGACGAACTCGCGAGTATCGACTGCGAAGCAGTGTTCGCCGTCAATAAACCTGACCAGTATGCTCGCCCCGTCTGTCCTCGACACACGCTCGTTGACCGGCATGACGGGGCGGCTATGAGGACAGCTCTCAGGGCGTGCGACCATGTGATGCTGGGTGGAGGCGGGCTCGTTCAGGACGTCACCAGCTGGCGAAGCAGCCTGTACTATCTGGGGATTCCCCTGGTAGCGAGCCTCTGCAAGAAGGGAGTCATCTCCTACGCACAGGGTGTCGGCCCCGTCAGACGGCTATGGATCCGTCGTCTTGTGAGGGCCGTCTTTGGTCGCATGATCCTCATCGATGTACGCGACGACGGCTCGCGGGACCTCCTGCGCGCTTGCGGGATTCGAATGCAGGAAATCTGCGTGTCGTCCGATGCTGGGCTTTCCTACCTGGTCGCCCGACACAGCGAACCGGTCGAGACCACTCACCGCGAGTCCCGGATTGTTGCCTGTGTCAACGAACGGTTCGGGTGGACGCCCGAGGAGACAGCTTCATTTCTCGACTGCCTTGGGTCCCAGTCATCGGCCCGGCTGGATCTGGTCGTGCTCTTTCCATCGGCAGACCTTGCATTCACGCGAGCGGTCCGGGACCGTCTCCTCACGCCGTCAGAACTCATCATCTCGCCTCAGCCACTGCCGCTGCTGGACCTCTGCAGTTCTGCCGCGCTGACGGTTGCGGGCCGATACCATATGGCTGTGGCGGCAGTCGCTGCACGGTCTCCAGTGGTGGCGCTCGCCTACGATCCAAAGGTCTCCCAGTTGGCCGAGGGCTGTGGCTTCGACGCCATCAAACCGGGAGACTCGCCGCAGCAGGCCGCTCGGCGCGTTCGCGCCGCACGCATCTCACCGGTGGCCGAAGAATCTATCGGCCAGATCCGCAAGACAAGCATGGATCGCATCGCCCGGTTGAAGGCTGCTCTGGAACACGGGAACCCATGAGCGTTCTCTCAGTTCTTCGCCAGGTCCTCGCTGACAAGGCATGTTTTCTCTGTGGCGAGGAATCGGCTCTTCCTATCTGTCAGCGCTGTGCCTCCTCGTTTCGGGCGTGCGACCCGGGATGGAGCGACGGCCACCTCGCCGCCGGTCCGGCGTCGGGCTTCTCTGCCTACTGGTATGAAGGGACCCTGCGACAGGCCATCCTGCAGATGAAGGTACGCGGTGAGTATCAGTTGGCCGGTCAGCTTTCCGGCATGCTGGCGAGCCTCGCAGAAGCTCTTCCACTGGGAGACCGGCCGGTTTTTGTTCCTGTTCCGCGGTTCGGCGCCCGGGATGAGAGAGACGTTCGTCACTTTCCCCACGTCGCATGCAGAATGCTCTCTGCGGATTTCAAGGGCGACTCCGGCAGCGGCCTTCTTCTCAAGACCCGTCGCACGCCTCTTCAGACACAGCTGTCGGATATGAAACGCCTGAAGAATGTTGATGGAGTGTTCGAACTCTCTTCGAATGCAGCAGGCGAGCTGCGCGGCAGGACGGTCGTCATCGTGGACGACGTCCTGACAACAGGAGCCACAGTCTGCGCGGCCACGAACATCATCCTGCAAGCACGTCCGCATCAATGTCTGTACTTGACCCTCGCTCGTAGTCGGGCTACAATACGGTCAGGCTTCTGATGGCAAGAGCCGAATCCGATGCAACGGGAGGCACACATGAACGTAGAACATAAATCCAGGACGCTTGAGATCCCTCCGCGCATTCTTGCCTATCTGAATGAGAAGGTCAGTCGGTTTGACAAGTTCTTTCGCAAGGAACCCACGCTCAATGCCAATCTGAACCTCCTGCGAGGTAAATACACATGCGAACTGACTCTTGAGGTCTCTGGCCGCATCATCAAGGCTTCAGGGCAGGGACCGGACATGGAAGGTTCTATCGATGCTGCATGCGACAGGCTCGACGTGCAGATTCGCAAGTTTCACACCCGGATCTTCCGGAGGGACTTCAAGGCGGTTGCCGAGCTCAAGGGTCTCTTCCAGTCCGAAGTACCAGTGGAGGATGTTGAGGAGTCTCCTGAAGGCATCGTGAAGCGCAAAGAATTTGAGGTACTTCCCATGTCAGAAGAAGAGGCGATTCTCCAGATCGAGATGCTGGCGCACCAGTTCTTCGTCTATCGAAACGCCTTGTCCAACAAGGTCTGTGTTCTGTACAAGCGCACCTATGGGGGCTACGGTCTGATTGAAATCGACTGACCAGACAAGACCCCCGGTCATTGCGACGAGGGTACGGGCTAGCGCTCGGCGTTGGCGTCGCGGGCTGCTGGGCGACGCCAACGGTGTCTTGTGCTGTCGGGCCCGCTGAAAAGCGGGGCTTTGTGATAGTCCAGCAAACCAGCGAAGTCCTGGTGTCGAAACGTCCAGGAGTTCGCTCCGTGGAGGTTGATCTCTGATGGGACTGTTCAGCTTCTTCTCCCCAGCTGCTCGCAAGCTCAAGACATATCAGGACATGGTTCCACGAATCCTTCAACTCCAGCCGGCGTTGGCCGAGCTCGACGATGAGGGTCTCAGAAGCTATGGAGCCGAGCTTAGACAGCGGGCCGCAGCAGGAGAAACCGAGGGCGGGCTGTTGCCCGGGGCCTTTGCACTGGTGAGAGAGACCTCCCGCCGTCTGATAGGGCTGGAGCACTTCCCCGAACAGCTGCTTGGAGCTATAGCGCTCTACTTCGGCAACATCGCCGAGATGAAGACGGGCGAAGGAAAAACGCTTGTGGCCACGTGTCCACTCTACCTCAACGCCGTCATGGGTCACAAGGGGCATCTCGTCACCGTCAACGACTACCTCGCCAAACGCGACCGGGCCTGGATGGGGCCCGTCTATGAGTTTCTTGGCATGTCGGTCGGTCTCCTTCAGAACGACAGCACACCCGAGGAGCGTCGCGCGGCGTATGCAGCCGACATCACCTATGGCACGAACAACGAGTTTGGGTTCGACCACCTGCGAGACCACATGGCGGGCTCAGCAGACGGCATGGTCCAGAAGGGAGCCCTCGACTTTGGCATCGTCGACGAGGTCGACAACATCTTCATCGATGAGGCTCGGACCGCTCTCATCATCGCGGGCCCCAGTGGTGACTCAGACATGCCATACTACGAGGCTGCAGCATTCGTCAAGCGGCTGAAGGGGACGGTTCGTACGGAGACGCCTGACGGTGACAACGAAACACCAGATGGCTCGGACTATGTCTACGAAGAGAAGCACAAGACAATCGAGCCTGCCGACGACCTGCTGACCCGTTTTGCCCACGCTGCCAGGATTCCTCAGGACAAGCTCCTGAAGGAGCAGGCCACCTATGGCAAGATCCTTCGCAACGCCATCAGGGCACAGGTCTTCTTCAGAAAGGACAGCGAATACATCATCAAGGACACAGAAGTCATCATTGTCGATGAATTCACGGGCCGGCTCATGTATGGGCGTCGGTACTCCGAAGGGCTGCACCAGGCCATCGAGGCAAAGGAAGGGCTCAAGGTCCGCGAGGAAAGCCAGACGCTGGCAACCATCACGATCCAGAATTTCTTCAAGATGTACCACAAGCTTTCTGGGATGACGGGGACGGCGCTCACGGAAGCAGATGAGTTCAAGGAAATCTACGGACTTGATGTCCTCGAGATTCCCACGCACCGTGCAGTGGCACGCCAGGATGCGGACGACGAAGTGTACCGGTCCGAGCGCGGCAAGCTGGATGCAATTCTCCACGAGATCCAGTCCCGAAATGAGACGGGGCAGCCAGTTCTCGTGGGCACACGTTCCGTCGAGAAGTCCGAAGGGCTGAGCCACGAGCTGAAGAAGCTCGGTATCAAGCATCAGGTTCTCAATGCCAAGTATCACGAGAAGGAAGCCGAGATCATCGCTCAGGCGGGCCGAAAGGGCTCAGTCACCATTGCCACCAACATGGCGGGCAGAGGTGTCGATATCCTGCTTGGGGGCAATCCTGTGGCCCTTGCTCATGCCAAAGCCGATCCGGCGAAACAGCCGGAACAGTATGCCAAGCTGTTCGCAGAGTACCGCGAGTTGTGTGCGAAAGAACATGACGATGTCGTCAGCCTGGGAGGGCTTTTCATCCTTGGGACCGAGCGCCATGAGTCGCGCCGCATCGACAACCAGCTCCGGGGACGCGCTGGTCGGCAAGGAGATCCTGGCGAATCGAAGTTCTTCCTCTCGGCAGAAGACGACATCCTGCGCATCTTCGGCGGCGACCGCATCCAGCGCATTTTCGAAATGATGAAGGTCGAGGAGTCGATGCCCGTGAACCATCCGCTCCTCTCGAAGACCATCGAGATGTCCCAGAAAAAGGTCGAGTCGTACAATTTCGACGCCCGCAAGAGCCTACTTGATTACGACAACGTGCTCAACAAACAGCGCGAGGTCATCTACGCTGAGCGCGACAAGGTTCTTGCAGGAGTCGATCTTGGGGATGAGGTGCACGAGTTCATTAGCCAACAAGCCGAAACGACGGCAGAGCAGGTCATCCAGGCGTACCGCGCCGAGGAGACCGACATCGGCAAAGTCTACAACGACCTGGTCCTGGATGCTTTTGGCAGACCAGTGGCAATGACGCTCGAAGAGCTGACGGAGCTCGTCGAACGCCGTGACTCGGAACAGCAGCTCAGCACAACGATTCGGGACCGCGCGGAGACCATCTACCGTGAGAAGGTTGACCGGTACGGAGAGAGCGTCATGCACCAGATCGAGCACTACTTCTTCTTGCGCACCGTCGACAGCGCATGGAGAGACCATCTTCTTCAGATGGACGATCTCAAGGACGGCATAGGCCTGCGCGCGTATGGCCAGCAGGACCCGGTCATTGCCTATCAGAAGGAGGGGTACGATCTCTTCAACGAGCTGATGGATCAGATTAAGCACGATGTGACGCGCGCGTTGTTCACCTTCGAGCTCCAACCCGCCCAACCGGAGAAGAAACGTGATCGATCTTGAACCGCTGCGCAGGAGAGTCTCAGAGTGTGAGACACGCATCTATGGACTCTATCAGCCTGACTGGCTGACGAGCCGGCAGTCCCAGCTGGAAGAACTGCGGGGCAAGACGACGGCTGCAGGCTTCTGGAATGACCAGACAAGTGCAGCAGAGATCATGGGCAGCATCTCACGCGTCGAGGCCGACATTGTCTCCCAGCAGAAAGCACTGACGGACCTGGACAACGCTCGGACGGCTCTTGAGCTCCTTGTCGGGATGCCGGATCTCGAACTCGAGCACGAAGCTGTCAACAGCATCGAGCACCTCGAACACGACCTGCAGATTCTCGAGACGACAGCCTATTTTGGCGGTCCCTATGATGCGTCCAATGCCATCTTGTCACTTTCAAGCGGAGCAGGCGGAACAGATGCGCAGGATTGGACCGAAATGCTCATGCGCATGTATATCCGCTACGCCGAACGACAGGGTTTCGAAGTCCTCGTGACAGACTACATGCAGGGCGAAGAGGCAGGGATCAAGGGTTGCACGCTGGTCATCAAGGGACAATACGCCTATGGTCTTCTGATGCACGAAAAAGGTGTTCATCGCCTCGTTCGCATCAGCCCTTTCGATGCAAACAAACGTCGCCATACGTCGTTTGCGGCCGCTGACGTGATCCCGGAAATCCCCGAAACCAGCACGGACGCAGACATTCCCGAAGGCGACCTGCGCATAGATGTCTTTCATGCGTCAGGTCATGGAGGCCAGAACGTGCAAAAGGTCTCCACCGCTGTTCGCATCACCCACATCCCGACGGGTATTACGGCCAGTTGCCAGAACGAGCGCTCGCAACTGCAGAACAAGCGAATGGCAATGGCCGTTCTCAAATCCAGACTGTTCGTGCAGCGAGAGTCGCAGCGCGATGCCCAGATTTCGGAAGTGCGTGGGGCGTTCAAATCGGCTGAATGGGGCAATGAGATCCGTTCGTACGTGCTCCAGCCCTACAAATTGGCCAAAGACCATCGTACCGGGTTCGAGAAGGGAAATGTCGATGCAGTTCTCGACGGTGACCTGCAGGACTTCATCCTTGCAAGCGTGCGACATGACGCGGAAAATCGTCGTTCGAACGATTCGTGACGTCGTCGGCATAACGATCGGGTGCTTGGTCTACGCCCTTTCGTTTGCCCTCTTCGTCATCCCTCGTGATCTGGCTCCCGGGGGTGTCTCGGGACTTGCGATCATCGTGAATCACTTCTTCAAGCCCGTTCCGATCGGCATAACCATCATCGTCCTCAATACTCCTCTCTTCCTGCTGAGCCTCAAGAGGCTGGGGAGAGGATTCCTCTGGCGTTCAGCGTACGCAACCATCATCTCGTCACTCCTTATTGATGTGATTGTGCCGTACACAAATGGCTTCCATGTGGACATGCTTCTCTCAGCGGTCTACGCCGGAGTCGCCATGGGCGTTGGGATTGGCATCATCTACCGCTTCTTCGGTTCCACCGGCGGCACTGATCTCCTCGCTCAACTGTTGTCCGAACGGATGGGGCTGAGTTTCGGAACCACACTGCTGATCATCGATACGATCATCATTGCCTTCTCGGGCATCGCGTTTCAGAGTGTTACGATACCGCTGTACTCAATCGTGTCACTCTATATCTCTGCAAAGGCCATCGACCTCGTGCAGGAAGGAATCTCCTTCTCCAAGGCGGCCTGGGTGGTCAGCAAGCAATCGGAAGCCATTGCGGGCAAGGTCATGGCTGACCTGGATCGCGGAGTGACGAAATTCACTGCAACTGGTGGTTTTACCGGCGAACGCAAGGAAGTCGTGTTCTGCGTTGTTCCCCAAAGCCAGATATCGCATCTCAAACAGATCGTCCATGAGGTTGACCCCGATGCCTTCGTAGCCATCATGGACGTGACCGAGACTCTGGGTCTCGGATTCAAGGAGCTGGGTACGCGCTGATGATACAGATGTTGAGCGTCTCGAAGAGATATGACGATGGATACTATGGCCTCAGGGATATCACCTTCAAGATAGGCCCCGGCAAGTTCGTGTTTCTGACAGGCGAGTCTGGCGCAGGCAAGAGTACGGTTCTGCGACTCATTTATCGTGCCGAACGGCCAACCAATGGTACCATCCTGGTAGATGGAGTGGACACGGCAGCAGCTCATGGCAGGGCGCTCACGTCACTGCGACGGAGAATCGGCATGGTGTTCCAGGACTACATGCTTCTCTTCGACCGTACCGCATTTGAGAACGTAGCTTTGCCATTGGCTGTCCGAGGCGTGGGCAAACGGATCATCAGCCAGGAGGTGGACAAGTATCTGGACCAGGTCGGCCTCGCTGGGTACCAGCGTCGCCTGTGCTGCTCGCTGTCCGGGGGGGAGAAGCAGCGTGTTGCCCTCGCCCGCGCGCTCATCGCAAAACCCGACATCATCCTTGCGGACGAGCCGACCGGGAATCTCGACTTGAGCAACGGAGAGAAGATCGTCGAGGTGCTCCATGACGCCAACCGTCTGGGTGCCACGGTCTTCATGGCTACCCATGATCTGTACCTCGTCCAATCAACGCGCCTGCCATTCGTGCGGCTCCGCGGTGGACGCAAGGTCGAGGAGGGCAACTTCTAACATGTTCACCCTCAAGCAGACACTGCGAGACTTGGTGCGACATCCCATCCGCACTCTTCTCGTTTCGATCCTGATCGCCGTGCTGATGGTCGCAAGCGCCGGTATCTATGCGATGTCCATCGACGTGCGCCACACCATTGCGGAGATCGAGAGGACACACTCTATCAACGCATACCTCTTGCGCGGACTGGACCAGACTTCTATCCAGACTCTTCTCGAGCAGATGCAGAAAGATGAAGCCGTTGCCCGTGCGGAATATGTGAGTCCCGCAGACGGCCTCAAGAAGCTCGAGATTCAGTATCCCCAGTTCGCAAGCGTATTTCGCGATCTGACGCGCAATCCAATTCCTCCACTCATCCGGGTCTATCCGATCTCCGTGCAGGGCATCGCTGCTCTGGCTGCGGAGCTTCGGTCTCTTGCGGGCGTTCAAACCGTCGAGTATGACGAAGGCTCGGTGCAGGGGATGGCCAACGCGAACGTGTTTGTCCACAGCCTCCTGCTCTACGTGCTGGTTCTCGCCGGCTTCCTTTTCGTTGCTGGTTTCTGCCTCATGGCATTCAGCATCATCAATGGCAAACGAAAAGAGACTGCAGTGCTGAGCGTGGTCGGTGCCAGCAACCTGCAGGTTCTTCTCTCGACGCCCGCCCACCTGGTCGCCGTCTGGGCGCTCGCATCGGTCCTCTTTGCGGTCGTTCTCCCCAGCGTCATCCGGTATTCCACGACACGTCTCAAGGCATCCTTTTCGTGGGTGACACCCGAGCCTGCCGGCGTCGTCTACGCTGGAGCCGCCTCCGTTGTCCTGCTGGCCTCCCTGGCTTGCCTGCTTCTGGCCTGCGTCATTGCGACGCTCCTAGCCTATCGCATTGACGAGGAACAGCGTCGAGAGGAGACACTGCTCGAATGAGAACCCTCAGATTCCTCACTGCCATTGTCCTGATTGTCTCCCTGTTCCTGGGCGGCTCCGTCTTCGCTCCTCGCGTCGAAGGAGACCTCACGAGTGATCTCAAGGCCGCTCAGGAGAAGATGGACCAGCTGAAGGCGCGACTTCAGGAGATCCAGAAGCTGATCAAGGAGAACAAATCGGCCAAGTACAGTCTCCTGAGTCAGCTGACTTCGCTCAACGAACAGGTGGATCTGCTGGAAGGAGACATAGGAGAGATCGACAGTAACATCGCTCAGCTCGAGACTCTCCTTGCCAAGACGGCGGCCCAGATTGCCACCAGGGAGAGGCAATACGAGGAGCTGTCAGCGGGAATTGATTCGTCGATCGATCTTCTCTATCACGTGTCGAACCTCGATGTCACAGGTCTTCCTTTTACTGGCAGAGATCTCAGTGCTACGGTCGAAGCTCAGCAGGGTGTGTCAGCCGTCCTCCAACAGATCGTCGCGTCTCTGTCCGCGGTGAGTACACAGAAACTCGCTTTGCAGTCGGACCGCACCGACTATGCGCAGACGAAGAACCAGCTGGAGCAGGTGTATGCTCTCAAGAAACAGCAGGCAAGCCTTCTGGTGGAGCAGAAAGCAGCCACACAGCAGACCCTGAACTATCTCGCGGCCAAGGGAAGTCAATACTCGGCCGACGACAAGCGCATTCAACAGCAGATTGCTCAGGAAAACAAGCTCATCGACCAGATTGTCGCAGAGATCTACCGGCAACAACATACTGGTAGTGATCCGACAGGCAAGATCCTGTGGCCTATACCCGGCACCATTCGTATCACCGAGCTTTTTGGGATGCGCCACGACCCTATCAACGGTGTGTGGGAGATGCACAACGGCATCGACCTGGGTTGTCCGACGGGGACGACGCTCCTGGCTCCGGCTGACGGGGTCGTCGAGTACGTAGGGAGGTTCTCGGGGTATGGCAACATGCTGATGCTCCAGTGTGGCCAGCATATGACGCTGGTTTTTGCGCATCTCAAGTCGTTCATTGCCAAGAAGGGGCAGTCCGTGAAACGGGGTCAGGTGATAGCGCTGACAGACAACACTGGCTGGAGCACGGGTCCTCATCTGCACTTTGAGGTCCGGATCGACGGTACTGCGAAGAACCCGATGCTCTACCTTGGGCCAAAGCCGTAGCACTCGCAGCGAAAGGAGACTCCCATGCCATCCAGAAGATCCTCACTTGTCATACTCGTAGCCGCATTGCTCGTCGTCGTGCTCGCATTCTGGGCAGGCTTCGTCGCCTATCCATTTCTTGCACCACGCCTGACTGCCTCTTCGCGGCCATCGTCTGTCCAGACGACCCTTGACCGGGACACCTACCTCAAGCTGTCGGGCGAGGTGTATGACACCCTGAGCCTCCAGTACTACCAGAGGGTCGACGCAGGCAAGCTCCTCAAGGGACAGGTTGCCGGGCTCGGCGACCCGTACACAGAACTGTTTACGCCTGCCGAGGCGGCGGATTTTCGCGAACAGCTGTCCGGTGAATACGTGGGCATTGGTGTCGTTATCACGCCAAGCAAGAAGGCCGAGGCCATCGAGATTGTGAGAGTCTTTGCGGGTACACCTGCTGAAGAAGCTGGGCTGAAACCTGGAGACCTTATCGACAGCATAGACGGTACGACAGCTCGCGGACTCGAGCTCGACGCCGTCTCGACACGCGTCAAGGGCAAAGCAGGTACGTCCGTCCGACTGAAGATCGAGCGGGCCGGAATACTTGTGGACTACACTGTTGTGCGGCGCCACGTCGAACTCCCGGTGATCGAGAGTCGCATCATCGGGACCAAGGTTGGGTACGTCTCCGTCTCCTCCTTCAGCTCCGGTGTGGCCGTGAAGTTCGCCCGCACTCTTCACGCGCTGGAGGACCAGAAGATCACAGGCCTGGTCATCGACATACGGGACAACGGCGGCGGCTATCTGAATGAGTGCCTCGACATGCTGTCGAACTTCATTCCCCAGGGGACAGCTTTGTGGACGAAAGAGGCCGGAGGCCAAGTGAACCCCGTGACCGTCAATGGCGGCAGTGTCTCATTTCCGATCGTCGTCCTAGTCAATGGCAACTCTGCGAGCGCTTCTGAGATCTTCTCGGCGGCAATGCAGGAGAACAAAGCTGCTCTCGTCGTAGGAACCACAACATTCGGGAAAGGAGTCATCCAGCGAAGCTGGGACCTCTCAGAGGGATACGAGCTCAAAGTGACGGTTGAGGAGTACTATACGCCAAACAAGAACGCGATCCAGAAAAAGGGGCTGATCCCCAACATCGTGGTGGCAGATCCAGCCCCCGCACTCTTTGGGACACTTCCGGGCGATGGTCAACTTGCACGTGCCGTCCAGATAGTGGAGGAGGGAGAGCGCCCATGATTGTCGTGATATCTGGCCCTGGAGGCGTCGGCAAGAGCACTGTCGTTGCGGAACTCCTGCGACGCCATCTAGATATGCACCGATCGATCTCGGTGACGACGAGAGCCCCCCGACCGGGGGAAGTGGACGCAGTCGACTATCACTTTGTGACCGAGGAACAGTTCACAGATTGGATTGACAAAGGGCTGTTCGCAGAGTATGCTGATGTACGTGGTCATCACTATGGGACGCTGATGTCCTCGCTTGAGGCTGTCGGACCACAGGAGATTCTCGTCTTGACCATTGATATTCATGGCGGTCCCTGCATCAAGCGCCTGTTTCCGGAAGCCCTGATGATCTTCCTCAAGCCCCCGGATGTGATGGAGCTTGAACGCCGTCTGGAGTGCAGAGGCTCGGAAACGCCCGACGAGATAGCGGGACGCATCGAGCTTGGCGAATATGAGATGACGTTTGCCAAGGACTATGACTACATGGTCACGAATTGCGACCTTGAGACCACGGTCGACATAGTCGACAGCATCGTCCGCAGTGTATTGCGGAGATAGGAGTTGTGCATGGACGAGCAGAAAGAACTGCCTACCCAACAGCCAGAGCTGGCAAATCTCTATCTGGAGACGTTGATCGCGAAAGTTGACACGAACAAGTATCGGCTCATTCGTCAGCTTCTCGATACGTCGCATCAGTTGCTCGAAGAGAAGACTGACCCGCTCCGCGAGCCTGTTGACGACATCCTTCGGAAGTCCGCCGGTCGCATGGTGGCCGGTGCAGCACGGGATGCTGCGAACCCCGTCATCGAGGACGCCGACACCAAGCGCTAGCGTATTCTGGAGTTCGATCATTTGCGAGGAATGGCCAGCCACCCCGTGCGAGCGTGCGGGGTGTCGACGACTTGCGAAAGGAGAGACCTATGGACAAGAATGCACGCATCACCCAGACCGTAGAGTTTGTAACGATCGGGCATCCCGACAAGGTCGCCGATCAGATATCCGACGCCATTCTCGACGAACTGCTTACACAGGATCGATACAGCCGCGTTGCCTGTGAGACATTTGTCACACATGGGCTGGTCATCGTCGGGGGAGAGATAACCACCGAGGCATTCGTCGACGTCGACGCCGTCGTCCGGTCGACCGTCGAGAGCATTGGCTACAATCACCCGAAATATGGGTTTGACGCCAAGACCTGTGCGGTTGTCAGTGCAATTGGCCGCCAGTCTCCAGACATTGCCCAGGGTGTCGACGCAGGTGGCGCCGGGGACCAGGGTATCATGTATGGCTACGCCACGGACGAGACGCCGGAGTATATGCCGCTGCCGTACGAACTAGCGCGCAGGCTCACCATGCGCCAGGAGGAAGTGAGACAGCAGGGCATCCTTGACTATCTGGGCCCGGATGGCAAGAGCCAGGTCACGCTGGAATACGAAGGTGACAAGCCTGTGTACCTGCGTTCTGTCGTTCTTTCGTCTCAGCACCTGAATACCGTCCTCGATCCCGACAATTCCTCACGGATGTCCGATGATGCCCGTGAGGAGATCATCGAGCAAATTGTGCGGCCATCGTTGCCGTCTGACCTTCTCGACAGCAAGACCATGATTTTCGTGAACCCAACGGGCAAGTTCGTCGTAGGCGGCCCGCAGTCCGACACGGGTATGACTGGCCGCAAATTGGGCATCGACACCTACGGGGGCCGCATCCCCCATGGCGGAGGAGCCTTCTCGGGCAAGGACCCCACAAAAGTGGACCGATCGGCCACCTATCTCATGCGGTATGTCGCGAAGAACATCGTGGCAGCCGGTATTGCCCATCGATGCCTTACGCAGGTGGCGTATGTCATTGGTCAGAAGGACCCCGTTTCGTTTGAGCTTTCCTTCGAAGGCACTGGCGCGGTTCCCGAATCGATCGTACGCGATATCGTAGCGAAGAATGTCGACATGACTCCTACCGCCATCATCGACTACCTCGACCTTCGAAAGCCCATGTACCGCCAGACGGCCATGCACGGTCACTTCGGACGTCCGGGATTCAGCTGGGAAGAACTTGGTCTCGTTCAAGAACTCAAGAGCTGGCTGAAGATCTAGACCGTGGTCGGCAGTTTCGCCGTTCTGACGCAGAGAGGTCCGTTTTCGCGGAACCTTCTCTCGTATGATCT